>DAOUQA010000090.1 GCA_030625905.1 Kiritimatiellales bacterium
AAACCATATTTTCTGGGGATAGACCATGATGTTGGGGCCTGTATCACAAACCCCCAGGCATCCGGATTCCGATACGCGCACCATGCCCTCCCATGCGCGATTCTTGATTTCGGCCTTGATCGCGGCTTTAAGATGAGCCGAGCCCTCGTTGCCGCAGGATTTTTGTTCCCCACTGCGGGAATTGGTGCAAACAAAAAGATGGCATTTATAGGGCGAGATGCGTTGCTTCATGGCTGAAACTCCTATTGACGCTTAGTCTATGAGTATTGCCATAATCAATTGCGAGAAAAAGAAGCCAAAAAGCAAGCTGTGTACAAATTTTTAAAAGTGCGGGGAAACACCAAGCAAAAGGGATTCGGCAACCTTGACGGTCATCGGGTTCGAATGTAGAGTGACTTGAATCATGCGGGGGGACAGCGTGTGAATATGGATATTATTTGGAGAGTGGTATTTGTTCGGTAGAGCCCATAGCGAAACAATAGGATCCCCTCCACCCGCGGGGATATCGGAACTCGTCTTTTGCATTGTCGATGAAAAGCAAAAAGTGCGGTATCGCTTCCATGCGGGGCTTCCCGATCCGTCGGGTGGAGACGTGTTCCAGTTTCTGGAAGGATCCCCCCGCACCGTGGAAAACCCTTTGCTGAACGACGCGTTCAAAACCCGGATCTCCATGTCGCTGGCACTTTCCTATGGAGAGGGGCGGAAAAAACTCATCCATATCCTTCCCTACGAAAGAAAACGGGGAAAATGGCGCTTTGCGTGCATGCAGGTGACAACGGCACCTCCCGACCCGGACACCGCCGGGGGCTTGGGGACTTGCGGTTTGGCGGAAGACCGTGCATGCCTCGTGCTGGTCGATTCAACCCAAACCATCCACTCAGTCAGCTCCCGTATCCCCGAATCCTTTGGCTACGCGTCGGAAAATCTGGAAGGAATGCATTTGCCAGATCTATTCAACGTTGCGGACGTCGAGGTGTTTCAGGCCTGCTCGGCGGATACCAATGAGTCCATCATGAGCTGCACGTTCTTTTGCCTGGATGGATCCAAGCGGGATGTCGAAATCAAGAAGTTTTCCACGCCGGACAAATATACGCTATACGGCATTTGCGACGTATCGCCGCACCAACGCATGGAGGAGTTTGCTGAAGTCACGGCACGCGAGCGCCGACGGATCGGGCAGGATCTGCACGATTCGATCGGGCAAACGCTTACCGGAATGAGCCTGTTGAGCCAGTCGCTTTCGAACGCATTGCAGCGGGATGGGCACAAAGGCAGTGGCGATGCCTCGCAGATTTCAGGGCTGGCCGACGAAGCCAGCAACCAGATTCGCCAGATTTCGCGCGGCCTGATGCCCTCGGAAATTGTGCGGTATGGGTTGCTTGCATCGCTACGCGAGTTGGCGCAGGTCACGACGGGTTCGTGCGGCCTTGTTTGCGAAACCCGACTCGACGATTCCCTGGAATTTCCGGATGTTGCGGTGGAGACACATTTGTATCGTATTGCGCAGGAGGCGGTAAACAATGCGGTGCGGCACGCAGCGGCCAGCCGGATCGATATTGTCATCTCCGAAGCCAATGGCATGCAGCAGCTCGATGTGGTCGATGATGGCCGTTGGGTTGAACCCGCAGCCGATGTCGTCGGGATCGGGCTCAAAACCATGGAATACCGTGCCTCGGCCGTGGGGGGCCGGTTGCAGGTCGGCACAAGCCCGCAGGGTGGAACCCAAGTGACCTGCCGATTGGAGATAGATGACTCCCTGGCAACGAGAGTGTAAGATACGGCATACACCTAATAAGGATTTATTCACACAGAGCCACGAAGCCACAGAGAGCAGAGGAAGATAGAAATAATGAATCTTTGTGCCTTAGTGTCTTGAGCTTCCATAGGAAGCGGGTGTGATAATAGCCAACACATATTGCAGGCAGGCTGAAGAGAAGGAAAAAGATGGCAACAGTGAAAAAAGAAAAGAAACCGAAAGTCCCGAAGAAGCAGGTCTATCTGGTGGACGACCATCCAATTGTCCGGCAGGGCTTGATCAAGTTGATCGGGCAGGAGGAGGGTCTCGAGGTCTGCGGCGAGTCGGGCACGGTTTCCGCAGCGTTGGAGGATCTCAAGAAACTGGGGCCGGATGTGATCTTGGTCGACATCTCCCTGGAGGATTCCAACGGGCTGGAACTCATCAAGCTGGTCGACGACCTCGGGATGCAGATTCCGATGCTGGTGCTTTCGATGCACGACGAGTCGCTCTACGCGGAACATGCCTTGCGCTCCGGTGCCAGTGGCTATGTCATGAAGCAGGCGGCTTCGAGCACGCTGATCCAAGCCATTGAAAAAGTGCTCGACGGCGAAATCTATGTGAGCAAGGCCATGTCGTCGCAAATGCTCAAGATGGCGTTCCGCCGTAGTGGTGAAGACACCCGGACCGGCACCGATACACTGAGCCTGCGCGAGCTGGAGGTTTTCGAGCTGATTGGCCGCGGAAACTCCACGCGCGAAATCGCCGAGCAACTTCACCTCAGCGTCAAGACCATCGAGACCTACCGGGCGCACATCAAGGACAAGCTGCAACTGCGCAGTGGAACCGAACTCATGCAGCACGCCATCCACTGGGTCGAAACCGAGTCGCACCGCATTTCCTAACGCGGTCGACGCAGCAGTTTTGAACCACGAAATACGCAGCGCGGCATAGCCGCAACCAAACAGGATCGAATAGGTTTCTACCACCCGCTCCCTTTGGTCGCTAGAGGACACAGAGGGGTAGAGAGGAAGGAAATCAATCCAATCTTTCTTCTCTGGCCGCCTCTGTGTCCTCTAGTGAGTGCAATGAGCGGGTGGTGAAAAATTGGATTAGTAAGTCTCTCCATCCTTTTTGCATTAATCCGTTGCTAAAAGAATCGGTGTCCATCGGTGGTTCGCTTTCTCTTGACTGCCCCCTGACCCCTGATCCCTTCACTCCCATCAGGGTTTCCCCGATACCGTCTTTCGGAAATGCCCAATACGCCCGTCAGGGTTCTTTTCATCATTCTTTCAGCTCCCCCCCGTCTTGCGGATTTCTAGGGTTTTGGGGAGGTTATAGCCGTGCCGAGGGAACCGGAAAGAGTTTATTGGATTGTACGGAATTAGGCACGGGATTTGCTATGAACGGGGCGAGCTAACCAAAAGGAGTAGAGTTCATGAAGAAGAAGTCGAGAGTGTGCTATCGTGCAATGTGTTTATTGCTTGGAATGTTCGTATTTGCCCTAGGTGGCCAGCTTGCCGTATGGGCGCAGGATACCGCCCCCGAAAGCCAGGCACCCCAGACCATTGATCCCGGCGAGGATGCGCCGCAAGCCGAGACGGTAACCATCAATGTCAAGGATGCGAATATTTCGGAGGTCTTGAAGGCCTATTCGCTGCAGACCGGACAAAGTATCGTGGTGGGGCCCGACGTGGTGTCGGAAAATGTAAATGTTCGCCTGAACGATATTCCGTGGCAGGAAGCCCTGGACGTGATCCTCAAGCCGTACGGCTTTGGCTATCGGTTGGTGGGCGATACCATTGTAATCAGCAAACTGGAAAACATTGTACAGGTGGAGGGCATCGAGCCGCTCACCTCCAAGGTGTTCAAGCTAAAGTATCTCGATGCCTACGATGTCAAGGAAGTGTGCGAAGCACAACTGACCGCCCGTGGCAAAATCACCATCCTAAGCAACAAGGGCCTTCCCGGCTGGGAATTTGGCGGCGGCGGATCTTCCGGCAGAAAGGCAAGCCGCGCGGCTTCGAACCTAGGTTCGTCGCAACGGAAAAAAGCGGAGCCGATCGAAAAGAGCAAAACCGTCATTATTACCGATGTGCCTTCCTCCATTACGGCCATTGGAACCATTCTGGAGGAGCTTGACCAAGTGCCTGCCCAGGTCTTGATTGAAGCCCGATTTGTTGAAGTCGGTACGGGTGTATTGCGTGACTTTGGGATGGATTTTGCCACTGGCGTCAACGGGTTGACAACGGCCGGCGTGCAAGTATCCGATCCCGGGGCCGACAACCAGTGGGGGGTTGAGCAGAATGATTCGCATGCACTCACGCCGGCCTCCTTTGATCCGCTGGCGGAAAGCCTGAGCGGTGCCATTCCATATAATTCGGGGTTGCAGTTGCTCTTTTCCCGTGTGGCGGGTGAAAACCTCAACCTTATGCTGCATGCCTTGGAAGAGGATGGCGATGCCAAGGTATTGTCCGCTCCGCAGATATTGACCTTGGATAACCAGGAAGCCGCGATTTTGGTCGGAACCAAATATCCCATCATTGAATCCGATACGACGGGTAGCGGCCTAACTCCTAATGTTTCCACCAGTTTGGATTATTATGAAAACATTGGTATCCAGCTCAATGTAATCCCGCAGGTCAGCAACGACAAATACATCAATATGATTGTTCATCCGGTGGTAAGCACCATCGATGGTTTTGAGCAAGGTGTTGTCGGTAGTGCTGCCTCCGGGGGCGGGCTAACCAAGTACCCCATCCTCAAGGTACGCGAAGCGCAGACGCAGATTTTGCTGAAGAGCGGGGATTCCGCCGTGATTGGTGGCCTACAGGAAGAGCGGGATCGCAAGAGCGAGCACAAGGTTCCTTTACTGGGCGATATTCCTATTCTGGGACATTTGTTCAAGCGCACCACCACCAACAAGCAAAAAATCGAGCTGCTGATCTTTATCAAGGCCACTATCATTGAGAGCGAGGCGTATGCCGAAGAATCGGCGCAACTCAAGGATGAGTGGGATTTCCGCGTCGGCGCAAAGGATGAGGATGATGCTACCGAAGCGGAAAAAGAGGAAATGGTCACTTTTGTCAGTGGCGAGGTGGCGGAAACGAACGAGGTTGCGGCGGTTGCGGTCGAAACGAACGAAGTCGCTGCTGCGGAAGTTGAATCCGAAACGGATGAAGTCGTCATAATCGACGAAACCGAAGAGATGTAGAGGAAAATGCTTGTAGTTCCGCCTTCAGGCGGCTGTTTGAAGCCGGAGCTACCAACTTCTTGAAAGAAAAACCATACAAGGGTCACAAGACGATGGATAACACACGCAGTGAGGCTGGAGCTTGCGACAGCAATGAAGCGAAGCGAAATGGCAACACTATTTTTCTGGAACCTATGAGTCCTCATTGTCTTGTTATCAATAGTCTTGTGAAAGAATGGTTCAATCGACGAATAGTGGTGTAGCAAGATGATTACCGATCAACTAAGTGAAATGATGATCCGCAGCGGCCGGGTTGGCTCCAAGGAGCTGGAAAAGGCGCTGGAGATCCAGGAGGAGTCCGACCGGGTTCTGACCGACATCCTGATCGAGGAAAAGCTGGCCTCTTCGGAAGACATTGCGCTGACCTTCTCAGAACTGCTCAACATTCCCTTCCTTGAGCTGGATGAGGATTTTCATCTTGATCGCGAGGAATACGACCTGATCCCCGAATCGGTTGCCCGGCGCTACGGCCTCGTTCCGCTCAAGAAGGAGGACGGGGTTTCCATCACAATTGTGATGAAAAACCCGCTCGACATGGATGCGGTCGACACGGTTCGCTCGCTAACCCGCTTCGAGATCCACAAAGCCGTGAGTACGGAAGAGCGGATCAACGCCATTATCGATAAATGCTACAAGGAAGAAGCCTATGTCGAATCCAGCCTCCAGGATATTGTCGATATCGAGACGGGCGACGGCATTGACGCCGACATGGGCGATGTCGACCAGTTGCGGGTACACGCCAACGACGCGCCGGTGGTGCGCTACGTAAACCTGCTGTTGATGGAGGCCGTTCGCGATGGCGCCTCCGACATTCACTTTGAGCCCGGCGAAAACAGCTGTTCGGTGCGTCTGCGCGTGGATGGTGCGCTGCACCCGGTCACGCCACCGCCCAAAAGCCTCTTTCCGGCCATTGTGACGCGCATCAAGATTTTGGCCGAAATGGATATTGCCGAACGGCGCCTGCCGCTGGATGGCCGCTTTAAGTTTAAGTTTTCCGGCCGCGTGGTGGATGTGCGCGTTTCCTCCATGCCGCTGGTGTTTGGCGAAAAGGTGGTTATGCGTATCCTCGACAAGGAGAGCCTTGTGCTCGACCTCGGGGATATTGGTTTCGAGGGGAAAAACCTGAAGCGGTTCAAGGAAATCCTGGCCATGCCGAACGGGGTTGTCCTGCTGACCGGCCCGACAGGCAGCGGTAAAACCACCACGCTCTACAGTGCATTGGGCATTTTGAAAAGCCCGACCAAGAATGTGCAGACGGTGGAGGATCCGGTGGAATACCTGGTCGATGGCGTCAACCAAATGCCGGTTCGCCCCAAGATTGGGCTAAACTTTGCCGAGTGCCTGCGCCACATCCTCCGCCAGGATCCGGATGCGGTAATGATCGGGGAAATCCGCGACGCGGAAACCGCCGAGATTGCCATGCGCGCCTCGCTCACCGGGCACATCGTGCTCAGCACCTTGCATACGAACGATGCCACTTCGTCGTTCAGCCGCCTGCGCGATATCGGCATACCGGCCTACCTTACCGCATCCACCATGCGGCTGATCATTGCCCAGCGCCTGGTGCGGAAAATCTGCCCCAACTGCAAGACCGAATATAAGCCGGATGCCGGCGAACTGGAATGGGTCAAACCCATTTTCCCCGATGCTGGGGATTGGACCTACTACCACGGCAAAGGCTGCAACCAATGCCGCGACATTGGCGTAAAAGGCCGCCGTGCTATTTTTGAGTTTTTGGAAGTGACGCCGTCGATCCGCGAACTCGTGCATGCCGAGGCCGACGATATGACCCTGCGCAAACAGGCGATTGAGGGCGGCATGGAAACGCTGGCCGAAAATGCATTCAACCGCGTGCGGAAGGGTGAAACCACCATTGGCGAAGCCATCAGCGTCTGCCAGATGGACTGAGTAAGATGAAATTATTTCAACCAGATTTTTTTCACACGAAGACACTAAGCCACCAAGGGTGTGAAATTCCGATTGCTCTGTGCCTTCGTGTCTTGAGCGACGCAAGGAGCGGGTGTGAGATAAAGAGTTCCAGCAACGGATAACAGGCGAAGGAAACGAAAATGGGAATGTTTAGCTATATTGCGAAAAACAAGGAAGGTCAGGAAATCCGCTCCTCGGTCGAGGCGTCCACCCGGCTGGAGGCCTTGGAGGCCTTGCGGAAGAAGGGCTTGACGGTGGTTGACCTCTTTGGCATCGAGCACGAAAAGGCCGGTGCGGCTCCGAAGGCTAAAAAAGTAAAGCCGGAAAAAAAGTCCAAGCGCAAGGCATTCCAATCCGCCAAGGTAAAGATGGGTGATCTGGCAATCTTTTGCCGCCAGTTGGCCATTTCGGTCAATGCCGGGGTTCCGTTGCGCGACGCGCTCGACACCATCGGGCAGGACTTGGAGCAGCCGAGATTGCAGATGGCCGTGATGGATATGGTCGGCCAGTTGAACGACGGGAAAAGCTTTTCGCAAGCCGTTTCCAGCCATCCGAAAATCTTCAATGTCATGTTTTGCGGACTGGCCAAGGTGGCGGAAGAGGCGGGCAAGCTGCCGCAGACCTTGAAGCAGCTGGCCGACTATTTGGAACGCACCGACAAGCTGCAGCGCCGCATCAAGGCCATGTCGGCCTATCCGTCATTTATTGCGGGCTTCTTTGTGGTCGTCTGCCTGATCATGACGCTCTTTATCCTGCCGCAGTTTACCGATATTTTTGGCGGATTCGGCGCGAAACTACCGTTCTTCACCACCATGGTGTTTGGCATCAATGCCTTCTTTGTGGACAACATCATTACCATATTCGCGATCGTGATTGTGCTGGTTACCGTAGTGACGCTCTATGTGCGCACCCCGGCGGGCAGCTACCGCAAGGATAAACTCAAGCTGGCTACGCCCTATGTGGGCGATTTGGCGCTAAAATATGTCCTGGCCCGTTTTTGCCGCAGTCTGGCCATCATGGTGAATAGCGGGGTTGCCATCTCCACCGCGCTGGAAATCTGCGCGGAGGCGACGGGCAACAAGGTGCTGGAGCGGACCGTGCTGGATGTGCGCGACCGTATCCTGACCGGGCACGGCATTTCCGATAGCCTGGCGCAGAGCGGCGTCTTTCCGGGGCTGGTCGTTCGCATGGTGTCGGTCGGCGAAGATTCCGGCCAATTGCCCGAGGTGTTGGAAAAGGTGGCCGATCTGTATGAAGACCAGGTGGAAGTGTCGATCATGACCACCATGGCCCTGTTCGAGCCGGTGATCATTTGTGTATTCGGTGGCTTTGTCTTGGTGATTGTTTTGGCGATCTATCTGCCGATCTTCTCGGTTTCGTCGAGTGTAAGTTAGTTCTTCTGAAAAGGAGGTTGATGGCAATAGAAGAGGTGAGTTTAGTTGAGGGAAATTATTGGCGAGTTTTTAGTAGCATGGGCTTCCAGCCCATGATCACGGGCAAGATGCCTGTGCTACGAAGAGGGTCAATGATTCAAGAATGAAGAGATCATCCATGGGGCGGATGGCGATGGTGGGCGAGGGTGCCCAAAGTGAACGAGTAAATAAACAGAAGGAGCAATACAATGAAGACAAGAAAGAATAAAAAATCCGGTTTCACGCTGGTGGAACTGATGGTAGTCGCAATTATCGTAGCGATTTTAGCGGCAGTAGCCATCCCGTTGATGACGGGCAACAAGGATCGGGCAATTGCTACGGAAGGACAGGCCGGTTGTACCACAATCGCAACTCAGATCCGCATGTACTGGGCTGAGCATGAT
>DAOUQA010000015.1 GCA_030625905.1 Kiritimatiellales bacterium
CGACAACCACCTTGGCAAGGTGGAGCTCTACCACTGAGCTACGCTCGCTTTTTCCTTTGAAAGGAAGCGCGTATTATTGTGATCCGAATCCGGTTTGCAAGCACAAATAGCTTAAAACCAATGCCATCTTTTTACTTTGCAATCCTCTCCTCCAGGAGCCTCATGAGGGGAGAATCCCCGGGGTTGATAATGGACGAATGGCTTCAGGATCTAACTTTTCCTATGATGATGATGTGACTTTGTGTCTTCGCATAAGGAAACAAGAAAGAAGATGAATAAATTAGCTACATAATGGGTCGACCCTTTTAGCAGCGGCGGATCGCGTGATTGTATGGTGATAGTCACCAAGACCGCCGACGATAATGTTGCGCAGTCGTTTGTTTTGCCGAATACGCTGAGCGGCACGGGCTATGTCCGTGTGGTGGATACCGACAGCACCCAAGGCAACAAGGCGCTCGACACGGTCTATGTTGATGAAATGTATATCCGTTCCGATGACGCCCCAGCTCCGCCGCGATCCATGGCTCCGCCCTTCCGCCCCTTAAAAAGCCCTCAATTTACAGGCGACCTTTTGAATATGTATTGCCAAGGTCGGAATAGACGTTGTATATCGGTCTTATGGGTGAGTTCATAAATTCAGGAGAAATGGATGCGCGTTTTGTAGAAACCTTTATGGAGAAACTTCAGACCCCGCAGCTACAGCTGCTTTTCAATTATCTGCCCGGAGTGTATTTCGTTGCAAAGGACCTTGAGGGACGGGTCGTGATGGCCAACGCGGTTGCGGCTCGGCTGTGCGGCGTGGAGAGCGCGGAGGAGCTGATCGGGAAAACCGATGCTGACCTTTTTTCCAGGGATCGGGCCGAGGTCTATGTGAAGGATGACCGCCATGTGTTCGAAACCGGCGAGAGCATTGTTGACCGGGTGGAAATGGCGCCCGACCCGAACAATTCCATCAACTGGTTTGTCACCACCAAGATTCCGCTCTATTCGCACGACGGAGAGATCATCGGGCTGGCCTGCATCGCGCGCAATATGACCGATGCCTATGAAAAGCTCCGCCCCTACGCGGAAATGAACGCCGTGCTGGAATATGTGCGAGCCAACTATGCGAAACCCATCAAGCTGGAGGGGATGGCGGAGGTCGCCCATCTTTCCCCGAGCCAGTTTGAACGCCGGTTCAAAAAGGTGTTCCACATCACCCCCATGAAGCACCTCCTGAGCGTGCGCATCCGGGCGGCGTGCAACCTGCTGGCATCGACCAACAACACGATCGCCTCGATTGCGCTGGATGCCGGCTTCTACGACCACAGCCACTTTATCCGGAATTTTAAAAAGACCATGAAATGCTCGCCGAGCGAGTATCGGGTGCAGGATCGGAAAAACCAGTGGTAGAAATGTACACCTTCACTCCTTTTTTATACAAGACAGGGCGAACCTTTCCTGATAGCTTTTGCTTCAACTTGCATAAGGAGTGGAGATGAATAGATTAAGCATATTGGCGGCGTGTTGTCTGTGGCTTTGCCATGCCCAGGCCCAGCCGGATGGATTTGAACCGCTTTTCAACGGCAAGGATTTGTTGGGGTGGTGGGGGCTCTCGACGGAGGACCCGGCCCAATGGATGGCGTTGCCGCCGGGGCAGCTGGCGGCGAAGAAATCGGCCAGCCAGAAGGATATCCACGCGCACTGGCGCGTGGAGGATGGCGAGCTGGTGAACGACGGCAAGGGCTTGTTCCTGACGACCGAAAAGGACTATGCCGACTTTGAGCTGATGCTCGAATACAAGACCGTTCCCCTCGCCGACAGCGGTATCTACCTGCGCGGTATCCCGCAGGTGCAGATCTGGGATTCCACGGAAAAGGCCAAGTTCCCGCTGGGTGCCGACAAGGGGTCGGGCGGCCTCTGGAACAACAAGAAGAATCAGGAGGGTAAGAACCCGCTGGTACGAGCCGACCAACCCTTCGGCGAGTGGAACAAGGTGCGCATCCGGATGGTGGGCGAGCGGGTGAGTGTGCATCTCAACGGCAAGCTCGTGGTCGATCACGCGCGGCTCGACAACTATTTCCACCCCGACCAACCCGTTCCGCGCACCGGCCCGATCCAGCTGCAAACCCACGGCTTCGAGATCCGCTGGCGCAATCTCTTCATCCGAGAGATCGACGGCGCCGAGGCCAACCGCATCCTGGCTTCCAAAGCCTGGAAGGACGGAGCCGCTCCCAAACATTGGAAAGGGGCGGTGGACAGCTATCAACTCAAGAAAGGCGAAATCCAATGCAAGCCGGGCACGGGCGGCAATCTCTTTACCGAAGAGGAATACGGCGACTTTGCGGTGCAGCTGGAGATAAAACTCCCGCCCGGTGGCAACAACGGCTTGGCGATCCGCTATCCGGGAGAGGGAAACCCCGCCTACGACGGTATGTGCGAGCTCCAGGTGCTCGACAATACCGCAGCCAAATATGCCAAGCTGGATGTCCGCCAGTACCACGGCTCGGCCTATGGCATGGTGCCCGCGCACCGCGGCTATCTGCGTCCGGTGGGCGAATGGAACTTCCAGACCGTGGAAGTCCGCGGTTCCACCATCCAGGTGGAATTGAACGGAACGCTGATTCTCGATGCCGATCTTTCCACCGTCACCGATTTTATGAAAGGCCAACCGCACCCCGGCAAGGATCTCCCCCGGGGGCATTTTGGGTTTGCCGGGCACAGCGACCCGGTCGTATTTCGCAACATTTTTATCAAGGAGCTAAATCATGGCCAATAGACGGGCGTTTATCGCAAAAACCTCTTTGGCGGGCGCCAGCCTCCCGCTGTTCAATATCGGCACCGCCGGCGCCTCGCCCAACGAAATGGTGAACCATGCCAGCTTCGGGGCCAAGGGCATGGCCATGACGGATATCAACAACCTGGCGCGCGACGACCATTTCAATCTGGTTGCCGTGGCGGAGGTGGACGACAACCGGCTGGACAAGGTGAAGGAAGTCTTCCCGGATGTCCGCGTCTACAAGGATTGGCGCATCCTGCTGGAAAAGGAGCGCAAGAATCTCGATTCGGTCAATGTTTCGACCCCCGACCACATGCACGCGCCCATCGCCGTTACGGCCATGAACATGGGGCTGCACGTCTATGGCCAGAAGCCGCTCGCGCACAACCTGTATGAAACGCGCCGCATGGCGGAGATTGCCAAACAAACCGGGGTCGTCACCCAGATGGGCATCCAGCTTTCGTCGACCACCTACGAACGACTGGCAGTGCGCATGCTCCGCGACGGCGTCATTGGAAAGGTGAAGGAAATCCATCTCTTCAGTAACAAGACCTGGGGCGATCCGCTTCCGCTGCCGACCCGCACCGATCCGATTCCCGCTTCGCTGAATTGGGATCTTTGGTGCGGAACCGGCCCGAAAAAACCTTATCTGGATGGATACTACCACCCCTTTCACTGGCGCAAACGGCTCGATTACGGCACCGGAACGCTCGGCGACATGGGCTGCCACATCTATAGCCCGATGTTCCATGCATTGGATCTGCGCGCGCCGGTTTCGGTCAAGTCCGTCGGCGGCGTGCCGAACAAGGACAACTGGGCGGTCGATGAAAAATTTGAGTATATCTTCCCCGGCGGAAAATATACTGCCGGAAAGACACTTAAGGCGACCTGGTACGACGGAGCCCAGTTGCCGCCGCCGGAGCTGATGGAAATGTTTGGCGAAAAGATGCCGAAACAGGGAAACATTTTCATTGGAACCGAAGGGGTACTGCTGGCGCCGCACGTGGGTCTACCCGTGCCGTACCCGCGCGAAAAGTTTGCGGAATTCCGCTATCCAAAAATCCCGGTTCGCAACCACTACAAGGATTTCCTCAACGCCGTGCGCGGCGAAAAGATCGAGCTGCTCGCTGACTTTTCCACCTATGGCGGACCGCTCACCGAAGCGGTTCTGCTCGGTGCGCTGGCCTCGCGCTTTCCGAACAAAACCCTGCAATGGGACGCCGCCAAGCTACGGTTCAAGAACAACCGTGCCGCGAACAAATTTATCCGCAACGAATACCGCAAGGGCTGGGAAGTGGAAGGTTTGTCATGATTCGAGTGGGCATAGTCGGGATGGGTTTCATGGGCGGCGTCCACCTGCGGAACTGGCAGGCGCTCGGCAATGCGCAGGTGGTGGCGGTGTGCGATACCGCCCCGATCACCGGAACGGCGAAACAGGGCAATATCGATACCGGCACGGACGCGCTGGATCTCGATGGCACCGCCATCCACACCGATGCGGCCGAAATGCTTGCCGGCGAAAACCTCGATGCGGTCTCCATTGCGTTGCCGACCCATCTGCACAAGACCGTTTCCATCCAATGCCTGGAAGCCGGTATCCACGTACTCTGCGAAAAGCCCATGGCTCCGAACCTGCCGGACTGCGATGCGATGATCGCGGCGGCGACCCAAGCCGGAAAGCATCTGATGATTGCGCACTGTATCCGCTTTTGGCCGGAATATGCCTGGAGCAAGCAAGCGGTCGAAAACGGGGAATATGGAAAGGTGCTCGCCGCCAACTTTTCACGGTTAAGCTTTCCGCCTGCCAGTGGAAGCTGGTTTACCGATCTGTCCAAGAGCGGAGGGATTGCCCTCGACCTGCATATCCACGATCTCGACTTTATCCAATACCTCTTCGGCTCTTCAAAAGAGATCCGCTCGGTCGGAGGAATCCGAAACGTGCAGACGCAGGTCGACTATGGCGATGACCGTGCCATCGCCGCAACCGCCAGCTGGGCTATGCCCAAATCGTTCGGCTTTAAAATGGCCTTCGATATCGTCTTCGAAAAGGCCGCTGTAGTTTTTGACGGAACACAACTGAAGGTCTACCCGGCCGACGGGGAACCCTTTGTTCCTGAGATACCCGAAGGCGACGGCTACAGCCGGGAAATCGAACACTTTGCCGGAATCGTTTCCGGCACCGTTGCGGAACCCAAAATCACCCCCGAACAGGCGCGTGAATCCGTCCGCATCGCTCTGGAAACCGTAAAACACTGGAACGCAGGAACAGGGCAAGATTTACAAGACCATGGATAACAAAACTATTTTTTAAAGCGATTCCTCTGAAATCGTCTTGTTATCAATCGTCTTGTCAAACAAGCCGTATGGAAACCAAACAGTTGGAGACAATTTAGGATGAAACAATCAGTCGGAATCTGTACCTGGTCGCTGAACAACAATCTCTCCGAGGTTTTCCAAACCTTGGAAGCAACCGGCCTCTCGCATCTGCACCTCGACGTGGCCGCGATCGAGGGCTTCCGCGCCGCCATTACGGCGAACGGCTGGACCGTCACTAGCACCATGCTCGCCTTTCCGCAGGAGGACTATTCCACGCTCGAAAGCATCCGCCGAACCGGCGGGATCATCCCGGACGACTGCTGGGAGCAAAATCGTGCATTCGCGCTCGGGGCCATCGAACAGACCGCCAAGGCGGGCGTCGGCTTGCTTTCGTTTCATGCCGGATTTATCGACCACGAAGATGAGGGGAAATACCGGAAATTCTGCAACCGCATGTACGAACTGGCCGAGGTGGCGCATGTAGAAAATATCCAGCTGCTGCTGGAGACCGGGCAGGAAGCCGCAGAGGATTTACGGCGTTGTCTGGAAGATCTAAACCATCCGGCGCTTGGCATTAATTTTGACCCAGCCAATATGATCCTGTACGACAAGGGCGATCCGATCTCTGCCGTACGCACTCTTGCGCCGTGGATCAAGCATGTGCACATCAAGGATGCGGTCAAATCCACGGTGCCGGGCGAATGGGGAACGGAAGTTCCGTGGGGCGACGGCGAAGTCGGAAGCAACGAATTTATCCAGACCTTGGAAGAAATCGGATACGTGGGCGCATTGGCGATCGAGCGCGAAGCGGGCGACACCCGTGCGGACGACATTAAATTGGCGGTTAAACGGTTAGGGGAAAACTAAAATGAGCGAAACAAAAAAACCTTCCATTATCGGAGGCCGCTTGGCGGTCATGATGTTCCTAGAGTTTTTTATCTGGGGTGCGTGGTACGTGTCTATGGGAGGGTTCTTGGCAGGCATGATTAGTGCCGGAACCTTCGGCGGTAGCACCTGGGGTGGCAGCACGCTGGGCTGGGCCTATTCGGTCTGTCCGGTGGCAGCCATTGTTTCGCCGTTCATTCTCGGGATGCTGGCCGACCGCTTCTTCAATGCCGAGCGCATTCTCGGGGTGCTTCAGATCCTTGGTGGTGCAGCCTTTTTGGCGCTTCCTCCGCTGGTTGCTCACTATGGCCAAGGGGTCTTTATGCCGCTGTTGCTGCTCCATGCCATCTGCTTCATGCCTTCGCTGGGTCTAACCAACACCATTGCCATGAAAAACATGACCAACCAGGAAAAGCAGTTTCCGCTCATTCGCGTGTTTGGAACCATTGGTTGGATTGTGGCGGGTATTGTGCTTTCAAAGGTGCTGGGCTTGGGAGGCAGTTTCCACCAATTCACCTTTGCGGGCGGTGCCTGTGTATTGATGGGGCTCTATGCCTTCTCCCTCCCGCCGACCCCGCCCGCCATGAAGGGCCAAAAAGTGGCCGTGCGCGATGTCCTCTGCCTCGATGCGCTCGCCATGCTCAAAGATCGCAACTACCTAGTGTTTATGCTCGGCAGCATGCTCATTTGCATTCCGTTGGCGGCCTACTATGCCAGTGCCGCCGCGTTTGTGGGCGGTATTGGAATTGCCGCGCCCGTCTTCAAGATGACCTTCGGGCAGATGTCGGAAATTATCTTCATGATCATCATGCCGCTCTTCTTCGCTAAGCTGGGCGTCAAAAAGATGCTTGTGCTCGGCATGCTCGCATGGGTGGTTCGCTATGGTTTGTTTAGTTTCGGTGCGGTGGGCCCCGTGGCCTGGATGGTGCTCGTGGGGATTCTTCTCCACGGAATCTGCTACGACTTCTTCTTTGTGACCGGCCAAATCTACACCGATAAAAAAGCGCCCGATGCCCTGCGTGGCCAAGCCCAGGGGTTCCTCGTTCTGATGACGCTGGGCGTGGGGCTGTTGATTGGCGCACAGTTGGTCGGAAAAATCCAAGGCCAGCTCGTTACGCCATTCCCCGGAACACCGTGGGGCGCGGACAACACGAAGATGGAAGAATGGATCGACGCGAATCCCGTGGGTGCCGAAAACTATCTTGTTGCAGGCAACAATATGATTGAGCCCATTCAGAAAGCAACGAAGGCGAAGGTTTTCTCGCTGGAGTCCGCACTTCCGGAAGCAGGCTTTAAAAACCAAGGCGAGGTTGCGGCGTTTGCGACCGCCAATGCAACGTCGCTGACCCAATGGCAGCAAGTTCAATGGAAAGCCTTCTGGGTCTATCCCGCCTCGGCCTCCGCCGTGATTTTGGTGCTATTCTTCCTGCTTTTCCGCGACGAGAAAAACAAGGAAGAGGCTCAACGGTAATGTACACCAACGCCTTTTTTTTATACAAGATACTCGAATCTTCTCCTTGATATATTGCCATCCTATCAATCAGAGAAGCGGAAAGAGCTAGAGCCACACAGGGAAGTTATGAAGCTGGGTAGAACGTTGAAAATGGGCATGGTCGGGGGCGGTCCGGGGGCGTTTATCGGTGAAGTTCACCGAAAAGCGGTTGGGCTGATTGGCCAAATTGAACTCGTTGGCGGGGCGTTCGACATTGATCCCGCCCAATCCAAGCAATTGGGTAAAGAGCTGAACCTTAATCCGTCGCGTGTCTACGAAAACTATGGGGAGCTGATCAAGAAGGAGCTTCAGCTTCCGGTCGGTGAGCGCATGGATTTTGTCACGATTTGCGTGCCGAACAACTGGCATTTCCTGATCGCAAAAGATCTGCTGGAAGCGGACTTCCATGTCCTGTGCGAAAAGCCGATGACCTTGACGACCCAGGAAGCTCGGGATCTGGTCAACGTTGTTGAAAAAACAGAGCGCATATTCGGGCTGATGCATAACTATACTGGCTACCCGATGGTCAAGTTGGCCAAGGATATGGTCAGCAACGGCGATCTGGGGGAAATCCGCAAGGTGGTTGTGCGGTATTCGCAGGACTGGTTGGCGACGGCGCTGGAAAAAACCGGGCAGAAGCAGGCGGCCTGGCGGGTGGATCCCAAGCAGGGCGGAGCCTCGGGCTGTGGCGGTGATATCGGAACCCATGCCGTAAATTTGGCGGAGTATATCAGCGGCCTGAAGATGACCCATCTGTGTGCAGAGCTTACGGCTTTTGTGGAAGGGCGCCAATTGGCCGACGATGCCAATTGCCTGATTAAATATGATAATGGAGCGCGCGGCGTTCTTCATGTCAGCCAGATTGCGGCCGGCGAAGGAAATAATCTGGCCATTTGGATCTACGGCGAAAAGGGCGGGATTGAATGGAACCAGGAAGAACCCAACACCTTGCAGCTGAAGCCGCTGGGCGGGCCGGTGCAGGTTTGGATGCGAGGAAACGACTATGTGGCTGCATACAGCGACGCAGCTGGACGCGCAACCCATCTTCCGGCGGGCCATCCGGAGGGTTTCTACGAAGCCATGGCCACTATTTATCTGAATTTCTCCGACACGGTCCGGGCTCAAATCATGAGCGCCAAGGCGGATCCGATCATGTTGGATTTCCCAAATGTAGAAGACGGCTTGCGCGGAATGCTGTTCATTGAGACGTTGCTTGCCAGTGCCGAAAGCGAACAGAAGTGGACCCCATTCAAAAACTAGGCAGAGGAGAGGTTAACGATGGCACGACCTGTAACAATATTCACCGGCCAGTGGGCCGATCTGCCGCTGGAAGAGCTGGCAAAAACCATGGCCGGAATTGGCTATGACGGCCTGGAGCTCGCATGCTGGGGGGATCATTTGGATGTCTTTAAGGCCGCTGAGGATATGGACTACTGCCAGAAGCAGAAAAGGATTCTGGAAAAGCATGGCTTAAAGCTTTTTGCAATCAGCAACCATCTGACAGGGCAGCTCGTATGCGATCTGAACAACGATAGCCGATCCGACGCATTTGCCCCTGCCGACTGTGCGGGCGATGCGGAAAAGAAACGTGCATGGGCCGTAGAGGCGATGAAAACAACCGCACGGGCGGCCAAGAACATGGGCGTCAAGGTGGTCAACGGTTTCACCGGCTCGAGCATATGGCACATGCTGTACAGTTTCCCTCCAGTCAGTGATGAAATGATTGACGAGGGCTTCGAATATTTTGCCCGGATGTGGAACCCCATCCTGGATGTGTTCGACGAATGCGGCGTGAAGTTTGCGCTGGAAGTGCATCCGACTGAAATTGCGTTCGATACCATCACGGCCAAAAGAGCATTGGAAGCGATCGGGAATCGCGAAGCCTTTGGTTTTAATTTTGATCCCAGCCATCTGCATTGGCAGAGGGTTGATCCGGTTCGCTTCCTTCAGGAGTTTTCAAATCGCATCTACCACATGCACATGAAGGATGCTGCGCTTCAATTGGATGGCTATACCGGCATTCTGGCATCGCATCTAAATTTTGGCCAACCCGGCCGCGGTTGGGATTTCCGGTCGTTGGGACGGGGCGGCATCGACTTTGAAGAGATTATCCGTATGCTCAACCAAATCGGATATCAAGGGCCGCTTTCCGTGGAATGGGAGGATTGCGGCATGGATCGAATCCATGGCGCAACAGAATCCTGCGAATTCGTGAAAGCCCTTGATTTTACACCCTCAAACAGTCAGTTCGACGCGGCATTTGACCAGTAGTTTATTGGATGGTTAACTGGATTGGATGAGCGTTAAATTTAATTATTAAAAGGAGTAGACAGATGAATCGAAGAGAATCTGTACAAACTGCGGCGGCGGCCGTGGCAGCACTTTCAGCCCTTCCCAATTATGTGTTGGGCCAAAAGGGCAAACCTCCGCTCGACCGGAAACTGAATATCGCTTGCGTTGGTGTTATGGGGATGGGAAGGAGCAACTTGCATGCTGTATGCATGCCGTTGAGCGAAAGAAAAGAGGGCGATTGGCCGAATGAGGATTCACAGAACATTGTTGCGCTGTGCGATGTCGATTGGAATCGCGCAAAACACTCCTTTGACGAATATCCCGAAGCCAAACGCTACAGGGATTACCGTGTCATGCTGAAAGAGATGGGTGACGAGATCGATGCGGTCATGATTGCCACTCCGGACCACACCCATGCCTGCATCGCGATGGAGGCGATGCGCCGGGGAAAGCATGTTTTTGTGCAGAAACCACTGACGCGGACGCTCCATGAGGCACGTGTATTGACCGAGGCTGCCCGCAAATATGGCGTTGTGACCCAAATGGGCAACCAGGGGCACAGCGGGGAAGGCATCCGTCGGGTTTGCGAGTGGATCTGGGATGGCGCAATCGGCGATGTGCGCGAGGTGCATGCCTGGACAGACCGTCCAATTTGGCCGCAACCCGTGGCCCGACCACAGGATACACCACCTGTTCCCGAAACGCTGGATTGGGATACATGGCTGGGGCCGGCTCCTTATCGCCCCTATCATCCTTCCTACCAGCCGTTCGCTTGGAGAGGGTGGGTGGATTTTGGAACAGGCGCATTGGGCGATATGGCCTGCCATATTCTCGACCCGGTCTTCTGGGCATTGAAACTGAAGTATCCCACCAGTGTCGAGGCGAGTTGTGCAAGGATCCAGGGGAAAGAGTATCCCGAAAGCTATCCGGCCGCCTCGATTATCCATTATGAATTTCCTGCGAGGGAAGGCATGCCGGAAGTCAAGGTGCATTGGTATGATGGCGGATTGCTGCCGGAACGACCTGCCGAACTGGAAAAAGGCCGGCGCATGGGTGAAGGCGGCCAAGGTGCAATCTTTGTCGGCGACAAAGGGAAGCTGATGTGCGGCTCTTATGGTAGAAGCCCGCAGTTGATTCCATACGCAGCAATGAAGGCGTACCAAAAACCTGAACCGACCATTCCACGGGTTAAGGGAGGCCGGCACGAAATGGATTGGGTTAACGCCATCAAGGAAGGAAGGCAGCCAAGCTCGAACTTCGACAATTCCGGCCCTTTTTCGGAAATGGTCTTGGTGGGCACTCTGGCACAGCTCTCCCCGGGAAAGAAACTGTTGTGGGATGGCGCAAATATGCAGGTGACCAATATTCCCGAACTGAGCAAATACATCAATCCGCCCTGCCGCGAAGGATGGCATTTGTAGAACCCGCTGGTATGGTTCACTTAAACGACAGGAGTGCCATGCATAGGAAAAAATAACGCGGCTTGTTTTGGCGTTATTTTTAACGGGGATAACCCTGGCAATTTGAAGCCGACCGGATGGAAGGATCTGTTCGATCCAGAACGTTCCAATGCCACGTCCAAGAAAAACAGTTGGGCAATGGAAGATGGCGCGATGGTTTGCAAAAACAAAGGGAACATCTGGACGGTGGCTGGATATTCGGATTTTGTGCTCGATTTCGAATTCAAGCTGGACAAAAAAACAGACCGTGGAGCCGCTTGCAAATTGGTCATCAGCGCCGCAGCAATCCGCGCTATCGACACGGCCACGACAAGTTGATTGATGAAGTCGGTCTGCTGGGTCGGATCGCGGCCACCGCCACGATGAACGGTTGCTCGACGAGGCTCGGGCAAGGATCAAGGAAAACCAAAAATAGGCGAATCCGATGGAAATGTGACGATGTTTTCGCAAGACATGCGCCGGGAACGGGGATATGCTGTCCCGCTTTGAATAGAGAAAAGACTAGGGGAACGATATGGAAGTGAACAGGACAAAATTCATGCAGTCGGCCACGGCGCTGGGCATGCTGGCCACGCTCAAGGCACAGGCGGTGGAAAACGCGGAGCTGGCGGCAATAAAGAATCCCGACCAGCTCAATATTGCGTTGATCGGCGCCGGGGCGGAGGGCCGCATTCTCACGGAGGCTTGCCTGCGCATTCCGGGCATCCGCTTCAAGGCCATCTGCGATATCTGGAGCTATTCCCAGCGCTACTCCCAGCGCTACCTCAAGAAATACGGCCACGAAGTGAACGTCTACGAGGACTACCGCGAGCTGCTGGCCAACGAAAAGGATCTTGATGCCGTCATCGTGGCTTCCCCCGACTGGATGCACGCCGAACAGGCCAACGCCTGCATGGAGGCCGGGCTGCACGTCTACTGCGAAAAGGAAATGTCGAACTCGCTGGAAAAAGCGGCCAGCATTGTGCACAAGCAACACGAAACCGGAAAGATCGTCCAGATCGGCCACCAGCGCCGCTCCAACCCGCGCTACATCCACGCCATCGAAAAACTCATCCACGAGGTTGGCCTGATCGGCCAGGTCACCAACTCCACCGCGCAGTGGAACCGGGCGCGGGCCGACGACCTCGGCTGGCCCAAGAAATACGAGATGGATGCCGCCATGCTCGAAAAATACGGCTATGACACGATGTCCGAATTCCGCAACTGGCGCTGGTACAAAAAATATGGCGGCGGGCCGATCGTCGACCTCGGTTCGCACCAGATCGACCTCTACGAATGGGTCTGGGGCGTCAACCCCAAGTCGGTGATCGCTTCCGGCGGGATCGACTTCTATCCCAACCACGAGTGGTACGACAACGTTATGTGCATCTATGAATACGAAACCCCCAAAGGCATGGCGCGCGCCTACTACGAAACGCTCACCACCACCAGCCACCGCAGTTTTTCCGAAGCCTTCCGCGGCATCTACGGAACCATCGAGATTGCCGAGGTGCCCCAGCGCGGAAACGCCGTCCTGCGCGAAGCCCAGGCTCCCGACTGGATGCCCTACGTTGAACAGGGACTGATCAAGGCCGAAGCCGCGCCGATCCGCCAATCCTCCACCAAGAATGTCGCCGTCGATGTGCGCGTCAGTGCCGAGGCCGGCAAGTGGCCGCTGCCCATCGACCTCGCCAAGCCCGCCCACCAGCCGCACCTCGAAAACTTTTTCAACGCCATCCGCCACGACATCCCGCTCAATTGCCCCGTCGAAAAGGGCTACGAAACCGCCGTTGCAGTCCTAGCGGCCAACCGGGCGGTGGCCACCAACCAAAAGATTGAATTCAAAGAATTGGACTTTATCGCGTGAAAACAAAACAGCTGATTTTTCCAATGCTGGGCATGCTGGTGGTGGCGGCTGGCGCGAACCATTTCGATGGCAGCCAAACCGTACCGGTGCACCGCATTCCGCTGGTCGATGCCGACGGGCAGAAGATTGTCGACACGGTTCCCGACGCCATGCCGTTTTCGGCTCGGCAGACCTGCGGCGCGTGCCACGACTACGAAGCCATCCACGGCGGCACGCACTTTAGCGGCGCAAAACCCAACCACCCAACCGAACCGTGGATCGCGGTGAACGAAGCGACCGGCACGCAGGTTCCCGCCGACCGCATGAACCTCTCCGCGTGGGAATTCACCAAACGATTTGGTCGCCACTTACCCGGCGGCGGCATCAGCGATCCGGCAGATAAGCTAGCCAATCCCGATGCCCGGTGGGATATTTCCGGCGGCCTCGAAATCAACTGCCTCGCTTGCCACAGCCAGTCGCACCGCCAGGATCCCACCGAATGGGCTAAGCAGATTGGTCGCGAAAACTTTCGCTGGGCCGCAACGGCGGCGGCAGGAATTGGCGAAGTGCCCGGCATGGCTTCGCGCCTGCCCGACTGGTGGAATATATACACCGGTGCCGACCCCGACGATTCCGTTTTCGCTGTCCCACCGTCGATCAACTACGACACCTCACTTTTCGACTCCAAGCACCGGATGTGGTTCGACATTGGAAAACCGCAGGATTCCAGCTGCCTGCAGTGCCACTCCACCTATCCCGTCGGAACGCCCCGCATGGAGCTGCAGCCCGATGTGCATACCGCCGCCGGACTCGCCTGCATCGACTGCCACCGCAACGGCGAAGACCATCAAATCCTGCGCGGCGACACCGAGGCCATGAGCTGCGAAACCTGCCACACGCAAACCGGCGAGCTTGGCGCACCGATCGCCGCCCACAAGGGGTTGCCGCCCGTCCATTTCGAAAAGATGACCTGCACCGCCTGCCACTCCGGAGCCGGGGAGCAGGGGCTGGTGCGCACCTCGCGCGCCAACCGTCTCGGCATCCATGGCCGAGCGCAGTGGTTCACCGAGTCGCCCTTCATCGTCGAGCCGGTTTTCGTGAAAAACGCCGAGGGCAAGATTGAGCCGCGCCGCATGATGTGGCCGGCCTACTGGGCCTATGCCGACGGCATCCCCATCGACGAAGATTTGGTGGCGCAGGCGGCGGTGGGCGTGCTTGATGCCGCGCAGCAGGTTGGGGCCATTCTCGCCAAGCTGGCCGCTTCGGGCAACGCGCCGGGCGAGCCGCTCTACGCCGCCCAAGGCACCCTCTACCGCCGCAACACCGACGGCGACCTCGACCTTGCGGGAAGCATGAATACCCCGGACGCTTTTGTCTGGGTCACCGAAACCAACATGCTCTCCACCATTCCCGAATTCGATGCGGAGGCCGAGGAGATCGACTACGATGCGGAAGGCACCATCGTCGCCATCATGGATGCGCTCGATGCCATGCTGGTTACCCAGGGCAAACGATTCACCAAGGATGTCGAGGGCTACCTGACGAAAACCAACTCTGCGCTTGCAACGGGGTGGTATGCTTCGAACGGTCGGCCGATCGTTTCGCCGTTCGTTAAACGGGCGGTTTCCGATACGGTCGGAACCTCCTTTTCGCTCAACGAAGAGCAACTGGCTCTCATGCTCAAAAAACTGGGTAGCACGGCCTGCTATGTTTCCAATGGTCGGAAGTTTACCCTCGATGCGGAAGGGCAATTGGTCGATTCCAATGCCCCCTTTGCCGATCCGGTCTCCTGGCCGTTGGGGCACGACGTGCGCCCCGAAGCGCAAGCGCTCGGAGCCAAAGGCTGCGAAGATTGCCATTCGCCCGACTCCTCCTTCCTCTTTGGTAGTGTGGCCGCCACCGGGCCGTTGCTGACCGACCGCGCCAAAACGATTCCAATGTATGAATTCCAAGGATTGGAAAGCGGCTTTAATAAAATGTTTGGGCTCACCTTTAAGGTGCGCAATGCCTTCAAGGGCGTCTTGGGAATTATCGCCGCGCTGCTCGGCCTGATTGCCCTGGCGGTCGGCCTGCCCGCCCTCTATAAACTAATGGGAAAATGGGAAAACACTAAAATCCGAGGACTGACCCCTCTGGTGACCCCTCTGGGGGTGGCCTGCATGGCGGTGCTCGCCGTCACTGGATTCGGCATGGGCTGGCTGGGTGGATTTGCGCTATTGGTCCATGCGGCCTTTGGCGGACTCTATGCCGCCGTGCTGGTTTTGTGGGTGCTGCCGCGTGCGAAATCCGGAGGGCTTTGGTTCTGGATGCTGCCGCTTTGCGGCATCGTTTTGATTCTAAGTGTTTTGCTGGCCATGTTTCCAATCCTTGGAAGCGAAGGCCAGCAAATCTGTATTTCGGTCCACCGCTGGGCCGCCGTTTTGACGGTGGTTTCGGCAGTGGGGTGCTTCGTTGCAAAGAAGAGGTGAGTAGCATGAAAAGAAAGATCCTGACAATAACCGCCCTGTTGTTGATGGTCGCCAGCGCGTTTTCCAACGATTGGAAACTCGGCCTTCAGGCCTGGTCGTTCCGCAACTTTACCTTTTGCGAAACCCTCGACCAGCTTGCCGCCATGGGCGTGAAGTATGTCGAGATGTATCCCGGCCAGAAGATTGGCGGGGGCATCAAGGGCACCACGCACTTTTCCATGGATGCCACCACGCAAAAGGCCGCCCAGGCCAAGCTCGATGCGGCGGGAATCAAGATTCTTTCCTACGGCGTCGTGGGCGGAAAGAACGCGGCCGAGTGGCGGAAGCTCTTTGGGTTCGCCAAGGCTATGGGCATCGGGATCATCATTTCCGAGCCAAACCCAAAGGACTACGATCTGCTCGTTGGGCTCACCAAGGAATACGGCATCCCCATTGGCATCCACAACCACGCCAAGCCTGCCAACCGCTACTGGAATCCGCAGACCGTGCTCGATGCGGTGAAGGGTCGCCCCGGCCTGTTTGCCGCGCCCGACAACGGCCACTGGGCGCGCTCCGGTATCAAGACGGTCGATGGATACAAGTTGCTCGAAGGGCAGATGATCTCCCTGCACCTGAAGGATCTCGAGGTTTTCGGCGATCCCAGCCAAAACCCCTGCTGCGCTTTCGGCACCGGTGTCTGCGACCTCCCGGCGGCCATCAAGGAGCTCAAGCGGCAGAACTACACGGGCAACGTCGTCATCGAATTCGAATCGCACCCCGAAAACCCCGCCCCCTACGTCAAGAAATGCGTCGACTGGTTCAACGCCAACGCAAGATAGCTTCGTGAAGCAAAATGATTTTGCCCATGAATTCTTCCGCACACCACTTTTCGCACGAAGCGATGACGACGGTTTTCGAGGTGATTGTTTCCGGGCAGGAGCGCGAGTATGCGCGGCAGGCGGCTGCAGCGGCGTTCCGCGAGATCGACCGCATCGAAAAGCTATTGAACAAGTTCGATGCGGGTAGCGATGTCGGGCAGGTCAATTTACTGGAACCGGGCGGATCGGTGCGCGTGGCGATCGAGACGCTGGAATGCCTGGAAAAGGCGGTTTGGGCGCACGGGACGACCGGCGGGCTTTTCGATCCAACGGTTGGAAGCGGCTT
>DAOUQA010000013.1 GCA_030625905.1 Kiritimatiellales bacterium
AATCCGCTGACGTTGGAGCTGGCGGAGATCAACCAAAGCGCGGTGCTGGGCGGGTTTGGTGTTAGTTGGGTCGACATGAATGTAGGTGCATTTAATGGCGACTTTGAGGCGGGCGCAGACGACAACACCATTGACGATGCCTTTGCATCCGTTGCCTTCACTGTGGGCGATGGAATCGTTGTCGGAGCCTATTGGCTGTCGGATCTACTGGAAACCGACGGATTCGAAGATTTTGCAGGCGCAATTGCCTATGAGACGATCGGTGGAGCAGGAGCCTTTTTGAATGTGCAGCTCGGGCCGGTGTCGCTGAACGCCGAATATGTGTCGGCGCTCGAAAAGCTTGATCCGCTGGCGGGGGGGCTTCTTCCTTCGGCCTACAACATCGAGGCTTCGATGCCGATTGTGGAAAAGCTCTCGGCGGGTGTTAAGCTCGAAGGTAGCGATGATTTCTATTCGGAGTTTGCCGGAACGCCGAACGGCAAGTGGGCCGACTGGCAGATGGGCTTTGTGGTTTCCTGCGAGTTTAACGAACATGTGACCCTTTCGGGCGAATATCTCCATGCCGACGGGCTGGACAATGATGAATCAGGCGACACGGCAACGATGCAGATTGCCCTTGTGTTTTAAGTGGGATGGAGAGAAAGCGATGAAGCTCAAGAAGATGAAGGTTGGTGACAACGGAACCGTTTCGGATTTCAGCACGTCGGATCCGCAATACCGGCAAAAGTTGCTACGTATGGGCTTGATCCGCAATGCCGAATTCACCGTGGTTCGGAAGGCGCCGTTCGGCGGCCCCATCGAGATCGAAATCAAGGGCTTCCGGTTGGTGTTGCGCAGCAATGAAGCCGATGCCTTCGAAGTGGAAAAGAAATGAACAACCTGAAGATCGCCTTGGCAGGCAATCCAAACTGCGGGAAAACGACCGTGTTCAATGCCCTGACTGGCGCACGGCAGCGCGTCGGAAACTGGCCGGGCGTAACGGTCGAGCGCGTCATGGGGGAATACACCCATTGCGATGCCTTGGTCGAGGTGACCGATCTCCCGGGCATCTATTCTTTTTCCGCGCTTTCGCCCGACGAGGAGGTCGCGCGTCGGCACATCCTCTTCGATACCCCCGATGTGGTGGTCAACGTGGTCGACGCCTCGAATCTCGAACGCAACCTCTATCTCACCACCCAGCTTCTCGAAATGGATGTGCCGGTGGTCGTTGCGCTCAACATGATGGACATGGCGAAACAGCGCGGTATCCGCATCGAGATCGAGCATCTGGAAAAGCATCTCGGTTGCCCCGTTATTCCCGTGGTGGCTTCTAAAAAGAAGGGGATCGAAGACCTCCAGGAAGCCATTGGCCGGATCAGCGGCACGCACCATACGCAGGGAACGCGGGTTGCCTACGAAAAGGATATCGAAAAGGTAATCCAATCCTTGGAAATCAGCCTTGCCGATGTGGCACTGAGCAAGAAGGTTTCTGCCCGTTGGCTGGCCGTTAAACTACTTGAAAAGGATGAGCTTGCGGAGAAAATCCTCGGTGCCGACCGGGCGCAGCTCCCTGATCTGGACGAGCAGTTGCGGAAGGTCGAGCGCATTGTCGGCGAAGATGCCGACATGATTATCGCCGACGGCCGTTACGGCTTTATCCACGGTCTCGCACTCGACGTTACCGCCGGTAGCGACAAGATGCGCAAAACCTTTTCCGACGCGGTCGACAAGGTGGTGCTCAACAAGGTGCTGGGCTTTCCGGTCTTCTTTGCGGTCATGTATCTGGTCTTTGCCATCACCATCAACATCGGCAGCCCGTTCATCGACTTTTTCGACGGCTTTTTCGGAACTATTTTTGTCGACGGCTTTGGCCATCTGCTGGAGTCGATCCATGCGCCGGCCTGGCTGGTGGCGATCCTGGCCGAAGGGCTTGGTGGCGGCATCCAGACGGTCTCCACCTTCATCCCGCCCATCTTCTTCATCTTTCTCTGTCTGTCGTTCCTGGAGGATTCCGGCTACATGTCGCGCGCGGCCTTTGTGATGGATCACTTCCTGCGAACCATCGGCTTGCCCGGCAAGGCATTCATTCCGATGCTCGTCGGTTTCGGCTGCAACGTGCCCGGCATCATGGCCACGCGGACGCTTGAAAGCCGCCGCGACCGGGTTTTGGCGATCCTGATGAACCCGTTCATGTCGTGCGGTGCGCGTCTGCCGGTCTACACCCTGTTTGCGGCGGCCTTCTTTCCGCATCGCGGCGGTATCGTTATCTTCTCCATCTATCTCGCTGGCATTGCGCTGGCGGTCATGACCGGCCTGCTCTTCAAAAGCACCCTGTTGAGCGGCGAGGTTTCCAGCTTTGTGATGGAGCTTCCGCCATACCACCTGCCGACCTTCAGCGGCGTGATGTACCACACCTGGCACCGCCTAAGCTCCTTCCTGATCAAGGCGGGAAAGATCATTCTGATCATCGTTGCCGTGCTCGGCTTCCTCAACTCGCTCGGTACCGACGGCTCGTTCGGAAACAACAACTCCAAGGACTCCGTGCTCAGTGCCATGAGCCGCACCGTCACTCCAGTCTTCCGCCCCATGGGTATCCGCGATGAAAACTGGCCGGCCACCGTCGGGCTGTTCACCGGCATCTTCGCCAAGGAGGCGGTCGTCGGTACGCTCGACTCACTCTACAACCAGCTCGAAACCGGGAAAGCGGTTGTTGCCGAGGAAGCCGCGTTCGATTTTTGGCAAGGCATCATCGACTCCTTTGCCGCCATTCCCGCCGGATTCGAAGGATTCTTTGAGAGATTGAAAGACCCGCTCGGGCTTTCCGGCGCGTTGGGGGAGGTGAACGAAGTGGAGCAGGCGTCCTATGCCTCCATGGTCGCGCACTTTGGCGAGCACGGTTCCAAGGCGGCGTTTGCCTACCTTCTCTTCATCCTGATCTACTGTCCATGTGTCGCCGTGCTTGCGGCCATTGCCCGCGAGATCGGTCTGCGCTGGATGCTCTTTGCTACTGCCTATCTCACAACCCTTGCGTGGGTCATCTCCACCGCGTTCTTCCAACTCGCGACATTTCCGGTCAACCCGTCCGCCTCCGCCGGATGGCTTGGCCTGTGCGCCGCCATTCTGGCCGCCTTCTACATCGGCCTGCGCATGGCCGGAAAGCAAACAGAAAGAAGGGCAGAATAATGGGGTGGCAGAATGATTTTTAATTATCAAGCGCGACATCCAGAGCTCTCAAAGAGATGGACGACTTTGTCGAGGAGCATTTCACTACCGAGGGTGGTGATTGCTATAACAACCGTCTTACACGCCGCCAGAGAGAAGATGTCGGGGAGTTGATGAAAAGATATACGGACACCCTGCTCATCGCGGATTTTGGCAAGCCGTCGGATAAGTTCGACTAGAGCACATTGATTAACAGTGCGTGGGATTCGCCGGATCCAAGCATCCGGTCTTGCGGGTTCGGCCATGATGCAATACTCTTTTCGCAGTTATGAATTCGAATATATCCAGAGCATCTCTTGCCGTTCTGCTAGGTTGCCTTCCCGTTGCCGCCCAGAAATATTCCCGGTTCGATGAGCACCCCGAAGAGCGGCTCGCGCTGGTTGCCCGGCTTGCCAAGCAATCTGCGGAAGACAAGCAAGAAGCCCGAGGTTGGGCAAAGGTGCATGGCAAGCCTATGCGCTTCGAACAGAACGGCGTGCTCTATGAACTCATGGCCATTGACAACGACAAGCCACTCTACTACCACACGCTGAACGTAAATGCCGCTATTTCGACGGCCGCGAACCTAGTGCGCAATACTGCTCCCTACAATGTTGATGGTTCCAGCGTTAAGGTCGGTGTGTGGGATGGGGGATCGGTCATGACCAACCATCAGGAATTCGGGAGTCGGGTGGTGGATCTGGATGGAGTATCTTCCAGCGGTCATGCCACCCATGTTGGCGGGACGATCGGGGCATCGGGAGTGGATTCGCAGGCCAAAGGCATGGCTCCTGCGGCCTTGATTGATTCCTACGATTGGAATGCCGCCGCCTCGGAAATGGCCGATGCGGCGGCATCGGGTCCCGGGCAGGCAGGGCATCTGTATCTTTCCAACCATTCATACGCCTACACCGTCGATGAGGAATACCTGTTTGGGCAATACTCCAGCTATGTCGCGACGGTGGATGAGCTGACTTACGATAGCCAGTATTATCTTCCTTTCTGGGCGGCGGGCAACGAACAGGGCGAGACGGCAAGCGGGTACGACACGATATCGTCCAAAGGCGTGGCGAAAAATGTCATCACGGTCGGTGCAGTGAATGATGCCGTGTCGGGTTCTTTGCGTTCAACGGGTGCGGCCACCATGATCTATTTCAGCAGCTGGGGGCCGGTGGACGACGGGCGCATCAAGCCGGATATTGTTGCTAATGGCTATAATCTCTATTCATGCGGTGATGCCAATGATTCCGATTATGCCTGGATGTCTGGCACCAGCATGGCCACGCCCAACGCATGCGGGTCGGCGGCGTTGCTGGTGGACTACTACGACGATTTGTTTCCCGGGGATGCGATGCGGGCGAGTACGCTCAAGGGGCTGATTATCCACACGGCGGATGATCGGGGTCGCCCGGGGCCGGACTATTCCTATGGATGGGGGTTAATGAATACCCTGGCCGCCGCCGAGCTGCTTAAGGACTATTACGCCAATAATCCATCCCGGTTGACGGAGGCCACGGTGACGGCATCGCAACGTAGCGACTCCTACACGTTCTTTAGCGATGGAAACGAGCCGGTGCGGGTGACACTCTGCTGGACCGACCCCCATGGAGATGCCCAAAGCACAGATAATGACCGCACCCCCCGGCTAGTTAACGATCTCGATCTCAAGGTGGTTGGTCCAGGCGGAACCCCCTTTTGGCCGTACAAGCTCGACTGCAACAATCCTGCAAACAACGCGACGGCCGACTCGAAAAACGATATCGACAACGTAGAACAGGTTTACGTTGCCGCACCGGCGGCGGGGAAGTACACCGCTACGGTGGATTATGACGGTTCCTTGTCGGGAAGCTTGCAGTGGTATTCGCTCCTAATCTCGGGGCCGGGAGTTGATTCGGATGCTGATGGGATGCCGGATTATTGGGAAACCACCTACTTCCAGAGTCCAACCGACACGGTTGCCTCTGTAGATTCAGACGGCGACGGGGCGGACAACCTGACGGAATACATTTCGGGCTATGATCCGATCGATTCAAATTCCGTGTTCAAGATAACAGCGTTCAGTGCCCCGCCGGCAGGAAGTTCGCCGTTCATCATCACGTGGAATCCGCAGGAAGGGCGCATCTACAATGTTAGCTGGACTCCCAACCTGATCTACACGTCCTTCACCGACATTTCCGGTGATTTCCCCCATCTGATCAATAGCTACACCGATATGGTCGAGCGAACCGACCAGCAAAACTTCTACCACGTGGACGTGCGGTTGGATCAGTAGCACCCCCCTTATACATGCGCGGGATTTTGCGCTAGAAATTCGAGTGGATATGGGCATGGAAGTTGCTGCTTAACCACTTATGAAAGCTGATCGCATAGTTTTACTCCTGTCGCTTCTTGCTTCGACTGCGTTGGTCGTTAGAACTGGGTTTCAGCCATCGGCAGGAACCCCTTTTGATCAGGCCTGGGCTGTGGCGGCTCCAGAGGCTGTTTTTCCTTTGGAAGACTCCGCCATTTCCGTCGAACCGTCCCTGCCGGAAGAGATGCCCCGGGTGGTCGAAGCCCCCGTCGCTGTCGAGGAACCGAAGCAACCGGTACAATCCTTGGCGGAACGCGGCGACGCCATGCTTTTCGAGAGCGTAGCCCTTATGGGCACGCCGTTCGATTAGTCCTTTTCCCAATACCTGATAATATTGGTCGACATTTGGGTGGGTCATTTTTATATTGGGTGGCCTCGTAAAAAAGGACTCCAATTATGAAAAGCACACTTCTCTTTTTCCTTGCGGCGGTATTTCTCTACGGTTGTGGCGATGAGCAAGCACAAACCTACCAGGCTCCGAAAGAGTCCTCGGCTCCTTCCGCGATGCAGGTTCCCGTCGCGCGACCTTCGACGCAACCGGCCGAAAAGGGATTCGACGCAAAGCTCCCGGAAGGCTGGACGGAGACGCCCGGCTCGGGCATGCGCATGGTTAGCTACGCCATCGAAGGCACCTCCATCGACTTTTATCTGACTTCCCTCGCGATGGGCGACGTGCCGAGCAATGTAAACCGTTGGCGCGGACAGGTTGGCCTGCCCCCTGCATCACCGGAGGAGATTGAAGCGGAGGCTGAAACCTTCCAGACTGGGGGGCACGACCTGAAGTATATCGAAATCTACAACGAAGAAGGCGGGAAGGGGATTATTGCGGCTATCGTCGACCTGACCCCGCAATACTGGTACTTTACCGCGAAAGGGTTCGTCACCGAGCTGAAGGCCAATGCCGCCGACATTCGCACGTTCCTCAAATCCATCAAACTGGAAAACCACTAGTCGTTAAATGAAGAAGATCATCGATTTTTTCCGGTCGCTAAAGCTGACGGTGGTATTGCTCTGCTTAAGCATGGTGTTGGTATTTGCGGGGACACTGGCCCAGGTGGACAAAGGCATTTGGACGGTGATGGATCAGTATTTCCGTTGTCTTATTGCCTGGATCGACCTGCATGTGTTTTTTCCGCGCTCAATGGATATTCCCGATGTGCGGATTCCGTTTCCCGGCGGATTCCTGATCGGCTGGTTGCTGGTCATCAACCTGATCACGGTGCATTGGGCCAGCTTCAAGGTACAGGTGAGCGGGGGTCGCAAGGTCGCGGGTATCGTGTTTCTGCTGCTCGGTGTGCTGGTGACGGCCGGCGTAATGTTCGGATGGGGAACGGCTTCGGTGGCGGCCACGGAAAGCGATGCGTTCTGGCGGGTATTCCTACGCCTCGGGCGCGGTACGCTCGCGGCAGTCGTGTTCTACATTGCGTGCCTGCTGCTCTACCGTAAGCGTGCGGGTATGGTGCTGCTGCACGGCGGCATCCTGTTTCTTCTCATCGGTGAATTTGCAACCGCCCTTTTTGCCGTCGAGGCCACGATGACGATCAAGGAAGGCGAGACCGTCAGTTATATCGACCACTCCCGGCAACTGGAACTATCGTTTACCGACACCTCGAATCCCGATTTTGATACCGTGACGGTAGTGCCCGGTGATGCACTGAAGGATGGAGCGCTCATCAAGCCCGATGGACTTCCGTTCGACATCAAGGTTAACCGCTACATGGTTAACTCGAACAATCCGCAACCGCTTCAGGGAATCTCCGAGTCACTTCGGAGCCGCTATCCGCAATACGAGGGCCATGGCGCGCGCCTCTACGTTACCGAACAGCCCGAGGCGAGCGGGGCAAGCGGCACGCGCAATGCGCCCGCAGTGGACGTGGAGCTTTTCAATCGTGCCACCGGGGACTCGCTCGGCCGCTACATCCTCTCGCTCTGGTTCTATCCAAACTTTGTCAACCGTTCATGGGATATGCCGACGAACATCACGGTGGGCGACAAGGACTACACCGTCTATTTCCGTTTCCGGCGGGAATACGTCACCTCCCCAAGCGGGAATCCGTATTCCATCAAGCTGCTCGACTTTGTGCACGAAAAATATGAGGGCACACAGATGCCGAAGGATTTCGCCAGCCAGATCCTGCTAATCAACGAAGGCGACCAAGTCGAGCGCGAACTGCGCATCTGGATGAACAATCCGTTGCGCTACGCCCGCCGCACGTTCTACCAATCCGGCTACCTGCCCGACGACAGCGGTACCGTCCTGCAAGTGGTGCGCAACGATAGCTGGATGATCCCGTACCTCTCTTGCATGATTGTCTTTGTCGGCATGGCCGCACAGTTTGTCCAGTCGCTGAGCCGCCACCTTCGGAGGGAAGGATGATTTTTGATTGCCGATTGATGATTTTCGATTGGTGGGTCTGCGACAACTTCCACAGAGGGGAAGGCCAACGCCGTTTGAGTTCTAAAAATCGGCAATCGGCAATCGGAATTCAAAAATGGATTGATGTGAAATGAACGAAGGAAATACAGAGTGATGCGAAAAACCATCATAAATACTATCGTTGTCCTCTTCGCCGTATGGTTTTTCCAGAGCGGGGTGAAGCCGCCGAAGGAAGCCGCGACAGATTTCCAGCTAAACGCCTTTGCGCATCTGCCGGTGAAGTTTGATGGTCGCAAGAAGCCGATCGACACCTTTGCGCGCAATTTTTTGACGGTGCTGTCTGATAAACAGTCCGTTCGCTCGGCGGATGGCAACCGCATTTCCGCAACGCAATGGCTGCTCGACACGGTTTCAGGCCGTCCCGAAGCGATGGATTATGCGGTGTTCCGCATCGAAAACCTCGATGTGCTCTCCAGCCTCGGGCTTGAGGAGCGCAAGCGCTTCCGTTACTCCTACCGCGAGTTGCTTCCAAACCTTGGCAAACTCGATACCGCCGCGCGCTCCGCCTACGGCAAGGAGGACCGGCAGCGCGACCTGTACGACAAGCAGATCATGAAGGTGGCGAACAAGATCTATCTTTTCCAGAATATCATGGCTTCGTTCGAGGATCCGTCCGGCATCCCGCAGGAGCAGCTGATGGCTACGGCGCAGCGCTACACGCGGCTGGAAAACTATTCGATCCCGCTCGTTATTCCACCCGGTTCCGGCAACCCGCGCTGGCGTCCGTTGATGAGTTCGCTGCTCTCCACGCACGCCGCCCGGCCGGATCCGCTGGCGGCGGAGTTTGCCGCAATGCTCGCCGCCAGCCGCACCGGAGAGGCTACCTCGTTCAACGATGCATTGCACAAATATGGCGCACAGCTTCAAACCGAGAATCCGGCGGTGTTCGAAAAACTCTCCTTCGAAGTGTTCTACAACCGGCTCGGTGCCTTCATGAAATCCGCGTCGCTCTATCTCCTGGTCTTTGTGCTCAGCCTCTTCGGCTGGCTCTTCCGCAAGGAAGGCTTGGTTGGTGCGGCGCGTACGCTGATGGTCTGCGCGTTCGTTCCGCATACCTTTGCCATCGTTGCGCGTAGCTTTCTTTCCGGCTATCCCCCCGTCACCAATCTCTACTCATCCGCTATCTTCATTGGCTGGGCGGCGGTCGCCGCAGGCATCATCATTGAGATAGGCTTTCGGAAAAGGTCGGCGGGAATGGGGAATCTGGTGGGCGGCATTGCCGGCTTCGCCACGCTGCTGATTGCACATTTCCTCGCGGGTGACGGCGACACGATGGAGCAGATGCGCGCCGTGCTCGATACCCGCTTCTGGCTGGCGACGCATGTGATCACCATCTCCCTCGGCTACATGGCGACCTTCGTTTCCGGCACCATCGGCGTCTTCTATATTTTCTCCGGGCTCCTCACCCGGCGATTGGATAAGGAAACCGCCGAAAACATGTACCGCATGATGTATGGCACCACCTGTTTTGCGCTGTTGTTCAGTTTTGTCGGAACCGTGCTCGGCGGCCTATGGGCCGACGATTCGTGGGGTCGTTTCTGGGGCTGGGACCCCAAGGAAAACGGCGCGCTGCTGATTGTCCTGTGGAACGCCATCATGCTACATGCCCGCTATGGGGGCATGGTGAAAGACCGCGGCTTCGCCGTCATGGCGGTGGCCGGGAATATTGTGACCGCCTGGTCGTGGTTCGGCGTCAACCAGTTGAGCGTGGGGCTACACTCCTATGGCTTCACCCAGTCCGCCTCCTTCTGGCTAACGGTCTTTGTGTCGACGCAGTTCGTGGTTGTTCTGCTCGGCCTTGTTCCCGCGAGGCTTTGGAGGAGCGGCGCGACGCGGTAGGCGAGCAACCGTTCGGAAGCCACCACGTAGTGGACAGCCGAAGTTTCGGACTCCGACGATTCGGAGCTGTACGTAGTAGAGCCAGCGCTGTGAGCTGGCTCATCGATTGAACAGGGTCTTGTCCCGCCCCTCCCGGGCAGGGAATGAACTCCATCCATTTAGGCAGCTCTTTCGATGTAGCTTCCATCCGTATCTGAAAGTCGATATATCATTATATGATATATTGGCGCTCCTGATTCCGAGGCTTGGAAGCTATGGAACGGTGTCTTGCGATGGGTACGGAATCCACAGAAAGAGTCCTAATTCCTGGGAACGCAAGAATCTGTCTCCGTTTCACTTTGACGGAACTACGTAGACGTATCCTCTTTGTAGTCCGCTCGGAGCAGGGCGGAGAGCGTCGGTCGCAGTGCAGTTATCTTGTGGATAAGAGTTCCCTCGCAGATGAGATATGAACCAGAAAAAAGCCCCCCGCGGTTGCGGAGGGCTTTTTTCAAGAGGCAGGCTGGAAGCCTGCGGTACAGGAGCCGGCGAGCCGCCGGCGGTACACTTAGTTCCCGGTGCGACCGCCGACACCTTTAGTGCCTTTGGCGATCTCCTTGGCTTTGCCTTTCGGGCGCAGCGAGCGGGAGGCCGCACCGGCCTGCCACATTTCGGAGTCGTGGATGGCGCCGAGTTCCTTGTCGAGGCGCTCCTTGTAGTTCTTCGCGCCGCAGACCTTGAGCACGCGCTTGGCTTCGTCCTTGTTCTTCACGGACTTGTAGAGATCCTTGAAGACGGGCAGGGTGGCCTTCTTGAACTTGGGGGCCCAGTCGAGCGCGCCGCGCTGTGCGGTGGCGGAGCAGTTCGAGAACATCCAGTCCATGCCGTTTTCATCAACGAGGCGGATGAGGCTCTGGGTTAGCTCTTCAACGGTTTCGTTGAAGGCTTCGGACGGGCTGTGGCCATTCTTGCGGAGCACGTCGTACTGTGCTTCCATCACGCCCGCCAGACAGCCCATCAGCACGCCGCGCTCGCCAACGAGGTCGGAGGTGACCTCCTTCTCGAAGGTGGTCGGGAAGAGGTAGCCGGAGCCGATGCCGATGCCTGCCGCCATGCAGCGCTCTTCGGCGTTTCCGGTGTAGTCCTGGTGGACGGCGAAACTGGAGTTGATGCCCGCGCCGCTGAGGAAGTTGCGGCGAACGTTGAGGCCGGATCCTTTCGGGGCGACGAGGATGACATCGACGTTTTCCGGCGCGACAATCTTGGTGAGGTCGTTGTAGACGATGGAGAAGCCGTGCGAGAAGTAGAGGGCGTCGCCTTCGTTGAGGTTGCGCTTGATCTGCGGCCAGCAGATTTTCTGCGCGGCGTCGGAAAGCAGGTATTGGATGACCGTGCCTTTTTGGACGGCTTCTTCGATTTCGAAGAGGGTTTCGCCCGGGACAAAGCCATCGCGCTTGGCGCGGTTCCAGTCCTTCATGAACTTTTTGGATTGGCCAATGATCACGTTAAAGCCGTTGTCGCGCAGGTTGAGCGCCTGGGCAGGGCCTTGCACGCCGTAGCCAATGACCGCGATGATTTCATTTTTCAACGTCTTGCGAGCTTTCGCCAGGCTGAACTCCTTGCGGGTTACAACGGTTTCCTTCGTTCCGCCAAAATCAATTACTGCCATGGTATTCTCTCCTTTAAGTAGTTATGTTGATCCACATTTCTGTGTGAAAGCGGGATTGTTAAACGCTTCTATTGCGAGCGTCAACGCGCAAACGCATATAAATCGAGGGGTTGGAGCCCTTTTTCAGTTGCTTTTCCGAGGGGTGGAAATATCTTTGGAGAGTCGGCGCAAAGTATGTGCTGTTGCACCGACAGTTAACCGTTATCAGTTACTGGTTAATGGGGTGCATAGTCCCATGTTTCCGACTTGACTGATAAACCGATAACGAATAACAGATAACTGGAACTACAACCATGGAACTATTCAATTCACTACTGACCTCCCTGCCGATCGCCAGTATGGGCAGTGCGTTTTCGGACAGCACCACACCTGGGAAGATCATTGTTTGGGTTCTGATTCTTGGATCTGCAGGAGCGTGGACCATCATGATTACAAAGGGTTGGCAGTTGTATTGCGCGGAGCAGGCCACGGCGGATTTTCTGGAGGCATTCCGTACGGACCGCAATCCCACGGCGCTGTTCACCCGGCGCGAGGAATATGCCGGTTCGCCACTCAACACGATCTACAAGGCGGGCTGTATCGCCCTGGGCGGGGAGTTGCAGGTACACGGCATCGATCCCGAAGATCTGCTGATGGGCGACATGACCTCTGAGGCGCACCGCCGCCTTACGCTCAACCAGCTCGAAACGCTACGCGCGGTGGTCGACCGCAACGTGGCCGACGAAGCACTGGTGCTTGAAGACCAGATGGGCCTGTTGGCCACGGCGGTGAGTGCTGCGCCGTTCCTGGGGTTGCTCGGCACGGTTTGGGGGGTGATGGATGCTTTCAACGGCATGGCGCAGTCGGGATCGGCAGCACTCTCGGCGGTGGCTCCGGGTATTTCCGGTGCGTTGCTCACGACGATTGTCGGCCTGCTTGTTGCGCTGCCTTCGATGGTTGGATACAATCTGCTCTCAAGCAAAATCCGCCGTATCTCTGTGCAGATGGACAACTTTGCGCAGGAATACGTCTCCGCCATCCAGAATTCATATGTGATTGAAGCGTAGGGGCATTTTTGAATTTTGATTTCCGATTTTTGATTGAACCGCGCCAGGAGGCGAACGAAATTACCGCGATTATTGTAGCATCGCGAAAAATAGCAGGAGGCTCAACATGAGGCTGTCGCAGACCCATAAATCAAAATTCAAAATTCAAAAATCGGAAATACATTAAATGGCGAGACGTACGAGCCTTGTTTCTCTCAACCAGATCAGCGACATTAACATGACGCCGCTGATGGACTTGACGTTCATTCTACTGATCACGTTCATCATCACCTTCCCGCTGATCGAGCAGGGGATTGCGATCAACCTGCCGAAGGGCAAGGCGGCGGATATGCAGGATGCCGTTTCGCGGTCGATCAGCCTGAACCTCAATAAGCAACTCTATCTCGACGACGTGCCGGTTTCGAAGGAGGAACTGGTGTCGGCCATGGTGGATGTGAACGCAGCGGAGCCGGATACGACCATCTATGTGCGCGCCGACCGCAAGCTGGCCTATGGCGAGGTGGTGGAAATTATGCGCATCCTCCACGATGCAAACATCACGAAAATGGCGTTGGTGACGGAAGCGGAGCAGTAGATGTGGAGTGGGGGAGTAATGGAGTTGTGGAGCGAAGAGGAGTGAGGGCGTTGTGGAGTAGAGGGGCGGGTGGGGTAACCCTCGCACTCCCATACCCCCATGCCCCCATGCTCCATTCGTCGGAAATTTGGGAGGTGTTTCGATGACACCCTTTCAGAAAAAGATCGCCCTGAAGGTGGTGGGTGCGCATGTGGCGATTATTGTGGTCGTATGGTTCTGTGCGGTCATACCTAGCTGCTTCAAGCCCAAGCCGAAAGAGACCGTGACGTTCATCGAGTTTGGTGCCCCGGCGCCGCAGGTGGACGTGGAGCAGGTGAACCGCATGGCCGAACCGGAGCCGCCTGCCCCCGAACCTGAACCCGCCCCGATCCCGGAGCCGGTAAAACCCACGCCGAAGCCTAAACCCAAGCCTAAACCGAAGGTGGAGAAGCCCAAGGAGCCGGAAAAGCCAAAGTGGAAGGCGACCAAGCCGGAAGACATCAATCCCAATAAGAGTAAGAGGATCATCAAAAAACCAAGCAAGCCGTCTGTTTCAGAGAAGGATATCCAAAAGGCGTTGTCGGGAATATCGACACCGACAGGCTTGTCGGGGGATCCCAGCCAGTTCAACGATTATTATGCGCGGGTGATGAGCCTGTTCTACAACCATTGGAAGCCGCCGGCTTCGGCCACTTCCGCGACGGGATCGGCCATTGTGCGGATTTCGATGCGTAAAAACGGGCAGATCACAAAAAGGGCAAAAATCAAGGGGTCGGGCGACGCGCTTTATGATAGAACGGTGATGGATGCCGTGAATACGGTGAGCACTATGCCGAAGCCGCCTTCAAATTATCCGTACGATTATGTGGAGGTTACCTTCACGCTCGAAAACTAGATTTTGGATTTCTGGAGAACAAACGATGAGAAGACTTTTTTTGGTGGGATGTGCCGCTCTGGTGTCAATATCGGCGGTTGCGCAACGCGTTGAGGTGCGGAAAAGCGGGGAGGGGAAAATCTCGATCAACCTGGCGTCGTACCGGACCGGCGGCGATACGGCCTCGCGCACCTTCCTCTCGGTTCTCAAAGCGGACTTGAACCGTTCGGGCTATTTCACGGTAACGTCGACCGGAGCCGAGCTGAACGTGGCAGGCTCCTGTGTTTCTGCCGGCCAGTTGAAGGCCGATTGCCAAGTATACAAGGTGTCCAGCCGCCAGCGGTTGCTGGGCAAGTCCTATAAGGCCGGTTCATCCGACGCGCGCGGTCTGGCGCACAGGGTGGCCGATGAAATCATCTATGCCGTGACGGGGAAGAAGGGGATGGCCGCGGGCAAGATTGCAATGGTCAGCAATCGCACCGGGCGGAAGGAGCTGTATGTGTGCGACATGGACGGAAAGAACGTTCGGCAGATCACAAAAGACCGTAGTATCGTGGTCGGGCCTGGCTGGACGCCGGACGCAAAAAACATTGTCTACACCTCCTATAAGCGCGGCTATCCGAATGTCTATATGACGGGTCGGGGCAAGCCGCTTTCGAGCCATGGCGGGCTGAACGCCAGCGGGGCGGTCTCCCCGGACGGAAGGAGATTGGCGCTGATCCTTTCGCGGGACGGAAACCCGGAGCTTTACATCAAAAGCCTGCGCACGGGCCTCCTCAAGCGGCTGACGCGAACCCGGCTCGGCAACGAGGCCAGCCCATGCTGGTCGCCGGACGGCAACCACATCGCCTATGTTTCCGACACTAGCGGTTCGCCGCAGGTATACATTATTTCCAGGAACGGGGGTCGCGCGCAGCGGTTAACAAGCACCGGATCGGAAAACGTGGCACCCGATTGGGGGGAAAATGGCTACATTGCCTTCAGCAGCCGGATCGGCGGCCGCTATCGCATTGCCATGGCCAACCCCGCCGCGAAATCGCTGCGGGTATTGGAGACGGACTGGGCGGATTACGAGGATCCAAGCTGGGCTCCGGACGGGCGGCATATCGTCTGCTCGCGCACGGCGAGCTACCGTTCCTCCATCTACCTCCTTGACACGCTTGAAGATTCTCCTGTAGCTTTACTTTCAGGGTCGGTTGATTGGTTCTCTCCGGCCTGTTCACCATAAAAAACACAAGGCGGGTATTATGAATAAAAAGGCATGCAAATTTCTATTTTTCGCGGCTCTGGTTGCTTCCATGGCCACACTCAGTGGTTGCAGATCAAGAAACCCCTCGGCAGATATGTATGATGATAATATGTACGGCGACCCGCTCATTGGCGATGTGCCGCTGAACGCCGACAATATGGGATTGCCAATGGATGGCGACCGGAGCCTGTTTGAGCCGGTAATGTTCGCTTACGACAGCTCCCAGGTAAACCCGGAAGAAGCCAGCAAGGTTGAAGCCGTCGCGAAGCATCTTAACAAGGGGAAAGCCCAGGGTGTGATTGTCGAAGGCAATGGAGATGAACGCGGTAGCCGCGAATACAACCTCGCATTGGGCGAACGCCGCGCTTTGGCCATCCGCGACTACCTTATCAGCCTCGGTGTCGATCCCTCTATCATTCAAACCAAAAGCCTTGGCGAAGAGATGCCCGCATCCATGGGACACGATGAAGACGCATGGCGCCAGAACCGCCGCGGTGTGTTCGCCATCTATTGATTAGCCTTCCAAAGGTGCGGAGTTCTTCCGCACCTACTTTTTTATGCAGCTCTTTTCCCCTATGATCGCAGTGCTTCCCGGCGTGTTGACCGGTGCCTTGGGCGTAGTTGTAGCGGTTGTGGTTTCCTTCGTGGCCATCTCGCTTATTTCCAGCTACTATCGCTTTCAACACATTGTCCAGCAGGCAGAAGACGCCCCGTCCAAGAATATGGACGTCCCCGTGTCTGATATTTTGCGCGCCCAGCTCGCACGCTATCTCACGGGCTGCGCCCAGCGCGGCTCCTCGTTCACCCTTTCACTGATTCAGGCAAACGATCCATCGCTGGAAATACGAATGGACTCCCCCTTCGTCGAGGCCATCAAAAAGGCGGCCCGGTATGACGACATCGTTTGCGTCTATGACGGGCAGACCGTAGCTTTGGTTGCGGAGGCCGAGCCCAACGATTCCGAATCGGTCTTCGTGCGAATTACAGGCAAGGTTGCTGAAATTTGTCCCGGGGTTTCCATCGAGTTGCTGCGTGCAGGCATTGCCTCCTACCCAGGACACGGACTCCGAGGCAACGAGTTGCTTGACGTTGCGAAAGAAGCCCTGGCGAAAACCGATATGGACCGGCCGGCCTTTATGCCGGAAATTGTCGATGCCGACGAAGAGGGCGAGGAGAACGCCGAGGAGTCTCGGGAGCCTTCCATGGACGGGGAAGAGGCCGCCACCGATGCCGCGCCGGAAAAAAGTGCCAAAGGGTGGGCAGAGCGCCGCAAGAGCGCCATGCTCGACGAGCTCACCGGCGTGTTGAAGCCCTCGGCTGTTTCCGCCTATATGCAGCGCATGATGAACGATTTGCGCCACAAGAGGAAAAAAGCCGCGCTCTTTTGCATTGGGATAAACAACATCGACCACATTACGCGGTTTCACGGGGAAGAGGCCGCAGACGATATTATTGTCGGAGTCAGCAAACTCTTGCAGGACAACGTCCGGGCAACCGATTTGATCGGGCGCCATGAAAAGCATGCATTTCTCGTTTTGGCGCAGGTTTCATTCGAAAATGCGGAAACCATCGGCAAGCGCATCAGTACGCTTATTCAGCAGAGCGAAATTGTTTCCGGTGCGAAAACGCTTAAAACCACCATCACCCTTGGTGTCGCGGCATATCCCGAACATGGCCGCAATCTGCATGCGCTATATAAAGCGGGGCAAAAGGTGCTCGACTATAACCGGGAGAACGATATCCGTGCGTATGCAATTTACGATCCGCAGATCCATGATGGCATGCCGTCGAAACCGATCAAGAGCATCAAGGCGATGAAGGCATGATTCGGTTTCCCAAGGGGGAATGAGTATGAAACTAGGTGTGAACATCGACCATGTGACAACATTGCGCCAGGCTCGTGGAACCGTTTATCCCGATCCGCTTGATGCGGCCATCCTCTGTGCCCGCGCCGGTGCCCATGGAATCACCGCCCATCTGCGCGAAGATCGTCGCCACATCCAGGACGACGACATTTTCCGGCTCAAGGAGCTTCAACCGTTGCCGCTCAACCTCGAAATGGCGAACGATGAATCCATCGTCGAGATTGCGCTGAACGTCAAGCCGGCGGAAGTCTGCCTGGTTCCGGAAAAGCGGCAGGAGCTCACCACGGAGGGGGGCCTCGATGTGGTCGCCCACTTCGATGCTCTCAAGCCCACCGTCCAAAGTCTTTCCGAGGCGGGCATTGAGGTCAGCATGTTTGTCGATGCCGATGAAACAATGCTTG
>DAOUQA010000124.1 GCA_030625905.1 Kiritimatiellales bacterium
GAAATCGCTGTATCCTAATATTATAGTTTGACGAAGCACTAGTTGCCCTCCAGGAGGTGGACAACCGGACCACCCGCAGCGGGAATGTCGACCAGGCCGCAGCGCTGGGGCGGAAGCTTGGAATGGAATATCGCTTCAAGAAAGCCATCGACTACCGGGGTGGAGAATATGGAATCGCCATTTTGTCGGCCTATCCCATCAAGCAGACGATTATCCACAATCTTCCCACGCCCGCTGGAGAGGAGCCGCGCGGCGCATTGGAAGTGGTGGTGGAGGTTCCCGACGAGCAGGGGCGAACCAACACCCTCTCCTTTGTCTGCGCCCACCTCGGGTTGAACAATGAACAGCGGGTTGCTCAGGCGGGAGCCTTGGTGCGGGAGCTTTCGGGTCGCGGCCATGCCGTGGTGATTGCTGGGGATCTGAATGCGGAACCGCAGGAGGATGCAATTAAGACTCTTTCCGAATCGGGCTACAGCTTCCTCGATACCCAGGCTCAATTTACTTTCCCGGCCACCAATCCGGTGAAAAAGATCGACTATATCCTGGCGAAGGACCTGCCAATCCGGCACTGCCGCTTCGCGGTCGATGGCGACCCGAAAACATCGGACCACCGCCTCGTTTTTTGCGAAATCATGCAGGGGGAGGGCTGCGGGGCGAACACCGGGATGACCACGCATCTGGATACGATTATCAGGAGTTTCGAGGATGCCAAGGATGGCAAGGTTTTGGTGGTTGCGCATCGTGGCGACTATAAAAACCATCCGGAGAATTCCATTTCGTCCATTGTTTCGGCTGCGGATTTTGGAGCCGATATTGTCGAGATCGATGTATGGCCCACGAAAGACGGGCACCTCGTTTTAATGCACGACAAAACGATCGACCGGACAACGGATGGCGTCGGCAAGGTTTCGGAGATGACGCTCGGGCAACTCAGGCAATACCATCTCCGGGATATTGACGGGAATCTGACCGATGAAAAAATCCCGACCCTGGAAGAGGCTTTGGAGGCTTTGCGGGGCAAGTGCCTGATCAACCTCGACAAGTCGGAGCACAACCTTGGGCTGTGCATTGCGCTGGTCGAGAAAATGGGGATGGAGAACCAGATCATCATGAAAGGCTCCAAAGATCCTGCCACGGTCAAGGCGCTATTGGATTCCACAAAAACGGAGGCCTATTACGGCCCTATTATTTTCTGCAAGAAGCTTTCCGACAATGACCGGGCATATGAAAAATATAAGCAGGGCATTGAGTTGATCCACCCGCAGATGGTTGAACTGGTCTTCTATGATGAGGGCAGTTCGTTGATTTCAAAACGCGCCCAGGAGCTTTCTGATGAATATGATGTCCGGGTCTGGATCAACAGTTTGTTCGAAAAGCACGGTGCCGGGCATGTTGACCACAAAGCCCTAGTCGATCCCGATGCAAACTGGGGCTGGCTAGTCGGGCAAGGTGCCGACATTATCCAGTCGGATGAATCCTTTGCCCTGCTGGAATATCTGCGTTCCAAGGGGCTGCACGATTAAGAAAGGTCTTAGTCCCTTATTCCCCAAATTCAATCCCGTTTACACAGCTTTTCTTAACCACGAATGAGCACGAAGGTCTTCGACCGGTCGTACAAGAGGATTCGGCGGCAGCTGGTTGTTTTTCTCACCTTCGGGTAGGAAATCACGCAGACCCAATACCTGCCCGCCCCACATGCCCTCAAACAAAAAAGCTCCCGCCACACGACGAAAGCCTGTCGACTCGATGTTAAACTGGCGAGTCTAGTTCAGCCCCATCATGTGACCGAGCAGTCGCTTCTGATCCACGGTCAGCACATCCTTGGCCTTGAGGAAATAAGACACTCGATTGTCGATCTCCTTGGCGGCTAAATCAGCAAGCCCCATTATCAGTGGATCAACCTTTTCGGGCTGGGCCTCGCCGGAGAGCAGGATGGCTTCGAGATCAAGCAGGGTGAGTTCGACATCGCGCTCAAGCTCGACTTCCTTGATCAGCAGCGCCGCCTCAAGGGCAATCAGCTTCTTTTCCTGATCAATCGACAGGTTTAACGGAAGGTCGAAAATCTCGGGCTGGAGATATTCGATGGTTTCGTAGGGCATCGACGCACTGGGTGCGAGCTGCGAGAGCAGCAATATTTTCTGCTCATCGGTCAGCGTGTTCTTGGCCTTTAGAACAAATTGCACCTTGGTCTTGATGAATTCGCCATACAGCCCGGAAAGATCCGTCATGATGGCATTCACATTTTTTGCCGCTTCGGCCGCAGCTTCTTCGGTATCGAGCCGCCCCTCGCGCTGCAACTCAATGGCCAGCTCCGTAAGCTTGTTCTTCATCAGCCCCTCAAAAACGGTCGCCTGCTGAGAAAAGCCCTGGCCGACTTCCGCCAGCTTGCCCTGCTGTTCCGGCGAGAGTTCCTGTGCGTGGCTTCCCGTGGCCAACATAGCTGCTACTGCAATTCCAATGATTGGTAAACGATACTTCATCTTTCTCCTCCTTTATTCGGTTAGCGTGACTACGACTTTATCCCATTCGCCTTTATTCGAAGCTACAAGCCTCAACGAGAACCTACCTCCCGCGAATGCAAGCGACTATAGTACAATATTAGTACCATACAATGCCTAATCTCAAAAATCTGTTATCAACAATTTAATCCGGGCGGAACAACGGGAACACCAGATTGATCTTCAATACGAGAGGTGAAGGCCGGGAGGGCGATGGTGATTCCTTCGACCTCGAAGGCATCGAGGATCTGGCGGTTCACGAGATCGACGTGGACGGTGTATTTCCAATAGTCCGGCGGGTGGTACCAGTAGATTATGCGCAGCTCGAGATGATCGCGTTCGAAGTCGTTGAGCCATACGCGTGGCGGGAATTCGGGATTGGACCCTTCATGATCTTTCAATAACTCCTGCACCAATTCGACGGCTTTTTTCGCTTTGGCAGAGGTGATGCTGATCGATAGTGGGATGTCGGCTACGCGACGGATGAAGGGACGGCGGCCAATATTTTCGATATCGGAACGCGCCATGTCTTCATTGGGGATAATGGCTTGATGGCCATTGAGCAGGCGCATCTTGGTGGAACGCAGACCAACCTCTTCGACCACCCCGTCATAATGCTTAATCTTGATTCGTTCCCCCACGATGAAGGGCTTGTCCATGATCAGCATAATACTGCCGAAGATATTCTTGAGCACATCCTGGGCAGAGAGCGCGAGTGCCGCACCAGCCACTCCGGCACCAGCCAGCAGCGAGGAGAGCGGAATACCCAAGTGCTGCCCACCTTGAAGCAATAGCACCATCGCGGTGACAAAGCCCATCAGACGACTCATCACACGGATCAACTGAGCATCGATGCTTTGCGATTTAATATGGGGGGCGGAAACAATCACCTCGCCCACACGACGCCCGATACCCAGCACCACCACCATGCTGCAAAAGAGGGTCAACAGCGAAAGGTTGAATTTGGCAATGTAGAGTGTCGCCCCGGAAATCACCAGATGGTCTGTGATGATATCAATCGTCTTCATAGGAACAAAGACCGCCATGATGGGAAACGCGAGTCCCAACACATATTTAACCAGCCCAGCATCTGCTCCACCGCGCGAAACACGCCGGCCAATGGAGTAGATCGTGGCCATAACGAGAAACGCCCCAAGCAACACTACCCCAAGGCCGATCCACTGCCACACCGCCTGGCCGTTCTTTCGTTCCCGCACAGAATCCGGGAGTCGCTTAACGACTGCTGCCAGCCACTTGCTTCCGGGCGAGGTCAGATAGGAGGTTGCAAATCCTTCGGTGGCCCCCTTTTTATAGGGTAAGTGGTCTACGCGCTGGAGGAATTCCCCGGCACGGCCTACCGTATCGGAACTAAGTAGGTATGAGCCTTCAAGGGGCCCTTCCTTGACCCGTTGGAAAGTGATTTCAGTGTTGGGGATCGTCCACCGTTCGATGAGCGAACCGTCCTCGTTGGTCATCGCCTTGAGGTCGGGAACATTCTTTTCCTTTGGCAACTCGATGCGGTCGAGTACCTCCTTGAGTGCCACGGCAGCCTCTTTGGCAGAGTTATTGCGCCGGAAATCGGCAATCTCGCTCAGATCCATGCAATGCTTAATGTTGCGAATGGCCTCACGAATTTCCATCCGTGCCTGGGCATCGTCAGAATCCCGCCCATTTTCCAGCAACAGGTTATAGGCCGTTTCACAGTTTTCTAGGAAACTGTTCAACGTGGCACGCGGGCTCGATATGTCCGCAGGCAACAACGGATGTTCCGAGCCTTCTTTTCCAAGCACTGGAAAAGCCAGGGAAAGCAACAGTAAAAAACAGATTCGTCTCATAACGCATTCTCCAAAGACTGGAAAGGGAAATTCTAAAAACGATAGTCTACCGAAAAATTACCCCACGAAAGGTCGCTGTTCGTTGATTCCTCCACCGGATTGCTACTGAGGTACAGCGTGAAATGGGCACCGAACGCACCGCGCACAAAATGCGTTCCGAATATAAGCTGAACCGAGTAGGGATCATACTCCACGCTATGGCTATCCGTGAAGGTATTCCCATCCAACAAAACCGTATAGGCCAAAGCCGAACCGCGCGCCACCAACGAGAAATAGAACTGGGATTTGCCGGGAGGTGGACCGCCAAGCACTGGCTCAACCACAACACCGCGCCCGGCCACATCGGGAATATGCGCAAAGCCCTCCGACAACCGCCAGCCAAACCGGGATTGCAGCCCGACCTGCGCATGGGTAAACAGGTTCCCCAGCCCCAAGCTTCCCCCATAAGAGAGATCGGCAGCAAACCCCGTCCGTTTTTCGCCGACGCTTGCCATCTTACGTGCCAGCGCATAGTTCAGGTTTACAATTAGTTCATTACTCAGCTGGTTGTCCCAACCCATCGGATCCTCTCCCATATTCAGATCCGAGTGAACAAACGTCTGTACCTCCTCTGCAAAGGAGGCCGGACCCAGCACACCCAGATAAACTTGAAAGACATTAAGTCGATCATCACTCAAAGCGGCCCAGGAGTTCGCGACCCCCAGAACACCGGCATAAGGAAGATCGTCTTCAATCAACGCCGTTTGGGACAGGTCGCCTGGGGTTTGTATGATTTGCCCAAACGCCATTCCCCGGCGAACACTCAAGCCCTTCCCTCCGGAAATCCCCGGGACAAAATCCGCAATCCAGCGCGCAGGTTTGGATAAGCCCAACTCGTCCCACGAGGCCACCGCAGGGCCATGCCGCTGAATGCTCCAGCCGGCCGTAAAAAAGTCATCGGAGCCGCCAAAGAAATCATTATCAAACTCAAAACGCCAAAGAACCGGCCCAGCAGAAGTTTTTTCCTCATTTCCAAGCACCGGAAAAGTAAGGGTCAGTAACAGTAAAAAACAGATCCGTCTCATAAGGGATTCTCCAAACGACGGAAAGCCTACCCGAAACCTCCAAGAGGTGGAAGTCTCGTCTATCCCACACCGTACCGGCCGATTTCCAATCATCAGGCTCGGCTACTTCACATCCTTCACGTCGAGGATGATTTTATGGATCTTGCCGGTGAAGCGGGTCTCGTCGCGACCAATGCCGATGTCTTCGGCGACGGGGGTCTGGTTGTCGAGGCCGACATCCGCCGTTTCGTCTGCGGAAAAGATCAAGGGCTGCGTCTTTTCGACCCGGCCTTCAGCCACTTGCTTTCCGTTGACGGAGAGGGTTGCCAGACCGCCCTTGCCCAAACCGCCGCCATCGTAGACAAAGTCGAGCACGATCGTGGCTTCTCCCGCTGGAACCACATCGGGAGCCGCAACGGTGTAGCGATCGAGTCCGAGGAAGTTATAGACATAGACGGGTTTCCCGTCCTTCATGTAGAGGCACCAACCCCCGAAGCGTCCGCCTTGCGCCAAGATCACCCCATGGGCTCCGCCTTCCGGAATCACCACTTTAGCGGTGATGGTTTTCGACCGATTCTTCACACTCAGGAAGGTATTTTCCAGCATGCCGTTCATTCCGTCATAGAGCGTGAGGGAGGTACGGTCGCCCATCAGGGAGGGTCGGCCAGCAAGCTTGGCGTCCATTCGAACAATAACGCGGTCGTCGATCGGTAATACATTATACTTTTCGGCCTCTTTCATGAACAACTTCTGCAGATTTTCCAACCGCTGGGGTTCTGCTGCTGCGAGGTTATTCACAAGACTGAAGTCCTCGGGAACATAATACAAATCCCACACATCGGAGGTGAGCGGTTGCATATCCACTGCTTCCCACGGAGCTCGATGGAGGG
>DAOUQA010000192.1 GCA_030625905.1 Kiritimatiellales bacterium
CCGCGGGATCATTGAATGTAGCAACCTTTGCATGAAGGATTGCTATTATTGCGGTATCCGCAAGAGCAACAAGAACGTCGAGCGCTTCCAGATGGATGAGGAGGAAATCTTCAAGGAGGCGGTCTGGGCCTACGAGGCGGATTATGGCTCCTGCGTCATCCAGTCCGGCGAGCGCAAGGACGAAGCATATGTTTCCATGATCGAGCGGGTGGTGAAGCGCATCAAGAAAGCCACCAAGGGCAAGCTTGGCATTACGCTTTCGCTTGGCGAGCAGAGCGAGGAAACCTACCGTCGCTGGCACGAGGCCGGGGCGCATCGCTATCTGTTGCGCATCGAGACGACCAATCCGGAACTCTACGCCAAGATTCATCCGGCGGATCATCTGCTGGAGGAGCGCAAGGAGTGCCTTTCCCGACTGCGCCGCACGGGCTACCAAGTCGGTACGGGCGTGATGATGGGTTTGCCGGAACAGACCATGGAGGATTTGGCGAACGACATCCTGTTCCTAAAGGAAATCGATATCGACATGGTCGGCATGGGCCCCTACATCCCGCACTCCGATACGCCGATGGGGCAGGATATCCCGCCCTATACCGACGAGCAGAAAAAAGCGGCGCTTGAGCTTGGGTTGAAAATGATCGCCGTGACGCGCATTGTACTAAAGGATATCAACATTGCGGCGGCCACCGCGCTGCAGGCGTTGGAATACACCGGCCGCGAGCAGGGGTTGCGTTGCGGGGCCAACGTCATCATGCCCAATGTGACCGAAACCGACTATCGCCCGAAATACCAGCTCTACGATAATAAACCATGCACCGATGAAAACTCATCCATGTGCCGCGGTTGCCTGAGCGGGCGCATCAAGGGTATCGGCGAAACCGTAGGTTTCGGTGAGTGGGGGGATTCGCCGCATTTCCACAAGCGAACATCTGGGTAGGGACGGTTCGCCGAACCGTCCGTGGCGCGCGCGGCGAGCACGCCCTGCCAAATCCTACTCCGCCTTTTCCCAGACCATTGAATCGGGACTGGGTTCGACGGTTCCTTCTGCCTGTTTTACCGGATTTTGAGTGGGCTGTGATTGTTCTTTAGGCATTAATAGATGGTTGATGCCATCGATGGCGATGCCCAGCAGGACGGTGATCATGGCATAAATGAGGAGGAGGTAGCTTTCGCTGTTGCCAAGGAAGTTAATGAGGCTCAGCGGGGCAAGGGCAAGGACCAGCCCCATGCGGATAAAAGGAAACGTCCTCGAGATTCCTCGCAGGATGAACAATAGAAAGGCCCCCATCGCAATTGCTGCGAGGACGGCAGTCACTCCGCTTAGAAACTCTCTGATGATTTGGTCTGGGATGTTGATAATCATACTCTGTACGGCCTATTTCAGCCTCTCTTCTGCGAAAACCACAAACTAGCACTCCCCGAATCGAGTTTTCCAGTCAAAACGAACTCCCGGTGTTTCGACCCTTCCCGCTGACCGGTAATTTCTACATAACCCGACCCGCCGCTACGGAAGGATGTGGCGAGTCGGAGAGACCCTGAAACCCCGGACTTCAGTTCAGGGAGGGGTTCACTATTACATATTTCTAATCCTATCAAGGACTGGCTTGGCAGTTGTTTTTGATGAATTCCTTCAGATCTTCGATTTCATCCTGAAGAACTTCCGCCTCCATGTTCTCAAGAATCTTCATTGACCGTGTTTTGCGATACTTGCCGATCATGTGGGCGTTATCGACCAAGACCCAGAACGTCTTCGTTGATTTTTCGATTTTCTGGAGGAACTGCTGCTCAGCGGTTTTGCGGTCGGCATCGCCCAGCGTGGCATCGGTCATGCGCAGGTAGCTTTCGAGCGGAAATTTGGAGTCGATGCAGATCGTGCCGGTCGGTTCCGGCGGGACAAGAATGCAGTCGGTGCGCACGCCGTTGTCGAAGCTGTGCTGAAGGGAATTGTTGTTTTCCGGCATCATGTTGGAAACAGGAGCCGAAAGCTGAACCTCGTCGAACGCTTCGTGTGAACGCTTGTCGTCCAAAGCCTCTTGCAACGACACCACATTGCCGGAAAGTTCTGTGATCTTTTCCTGCGCCTTGTTAATCAACGCAAGGCATTTCATGACATCATTGGAAATTGATGTGGTTTTCTCAAAACCCTTATCAAGGCGCTCTTCGACGTTGCAGGTTATTTCGCCCAATTGTTTCTCGTTGGTATCAATCAACGCCTTGAATTGTTTCTCGTTGGTACCAATCAACGCCTTGACACGTTCACCAGCCATGTGATTATTCTCGACCAAGACCCAGAACATTGACACGAAAAAAACAGTCATGATGATTAAAAGTGTGGCCACCTGAGGGGTATATTTCTTCGCCGCCTTGTCCCAGATAATTACATCGGGATTGGATTCGACGGTTTCTTCTGCCTGTATTACCGGATTTTGAGTGGGCTGTGATTGTTCCTTAGGCGGTAACAGGTGGTTGATGCCGTCGATGGCGAGACCCAGCAGGGTTGTGACCATGGCATAAATGAGGAGGACGTAGCTTTCGCTGTTGCCAAGGAAGTTAATGAGACTCAGCGGGGCAAGGGCAAGGACCAGCCCCATGCGGGTAAAAGAAAACTTCCTCGAGATCCCTCGCAGAATGAACAATAGAAAGCCTCCCACGGCAATTACTGCGAGGACGGCAGTCACTCCGCTTAGAAACTCTCTGATGATCTGGTCTGGGATGTTGATAATCATGCACTGTCCAGCCCTTTTCGCATCTCTTCTACGAAAATCATATCCTAGCACTTTCCGAATCAAGTTTTCCAGCCAAAACGAACTCCCGTTGTTTCAGAACTTCCCAATCCCCGACGGTTGCTGCATACTGTGTTTTCAATTGCTGGAGAATTCTATGTTGTCAATCATTCTACTTGCCGTGGCTCTTGCGGTTTTACTGGTATTGCTCGTGCTTCAGATTACTGGATCAACCCGCGTCAATACCCGGCTGGATGAGTTTAATCGGCAGTTTAATGTCCAGAATGAACAGGGCGAGGCGCGTATCCAGAAACTGATCGAAACCAGCGAGAAACGGTTGGATGAGATCAGTGGCAAGGTCGAGGAGCGGCTCGACAAGGGGTTTGAGAAAACCAGCAAGGTGTTTCAAGACGTACTCAAGCGGTTGGTCGAGATTGACAAGGCGCAGGAAAAGATTGCTGAACTTTCAGGCAACGTGGTTTCGCTTCAGGAGGTGCTGTCCGACAAACGCTCGCGCGGTGCCTTTGGCGAGGTGCAACTCTCGGCCCTCATCTCGAACATGATGCCGGATAATAGTTATTCCCTGCAACACACCTTCGACAACGGCGTGCGCGCCGACTGCGTCCTGTTCCTGCCCGAACCGACCGGAACCATCTGCATCGACTCCAAGTTCCCGCTCGAAAGCTACCAGCGCATGACCGATGCCTCGCTGGGTAACGCCGACCGCAAAACTGCCGAGCAGCAATTCCGGCAGGACATCAAGAAGCACATCAAGGATATTTCCTCCAAATACATTATTCCCGGGGAAACCTCCGATGGTGCAATGATGTTTATTCCGGCGGAGGCCGTCTTTTCCGAAATCCACGGCCACTATCCGGAGCTGGTCGAGGAGGCGCAACGCGCCCGCGTCTGGCTGGTATCGCCCACCACCATGATGGCCGTGCTCACCACCTCGCGCGCTGTGCTCAAGGATGCCGCCACGCGTAAGCAGGTGCATATTATCCAGGAGCATCTCGGTGCCCTGTCGCAGGACTTCGGCCGCTTCCAGGACCGCATGGACAAGCTCGCCACGCACATTGATCAGGCCAACCGCGATGTTCTCGACGTCAATAAGTCTGCCAAGAAAATCAGCAGCCGTTTCACCAAGATCGAGAAGGTCGAACTGGAAGGCGAAGAAAAATCTTTGGAGTGTGGCAGCTCGAGGCCGCTTTAGAATGCACTGAGCTCAATTGCCCGGTTTGCTGCAAGTGTGCAGTGCGGACGCCGCCGGGTGAGGGGGCCCCT
>DAOUQA010000206.1 GCA_030625905.1 Kiritimatiellales bacterium
GCTCCCACGGCAAGACGAACCAGTGCGGAAGCTTGCAACCCGGTCGTAGTCACGCCAAACATCTGCAGTCCATTCGCAGCCCCTCCTATCACCGACGAACTGGATATCAGGCACAACACAAAGCCCATGATAATGACCGGAGCCATTCGATCCAAATGCATGAAAGAGGCAATCTGGTTCGGGAACAAAAGACACACCAGAAAAACCAGCATCCCCATGCCGCCCATGCGCACCAACCACTTTCTGATCAAGGCTGTCACATCTCCAGTTCGTCCAGATTGCACAAGCAAACTGGTGGAATGGTTCACTGCAGCGCTGATGGCTCCCATGGGAAGAATCGCCATATTGGCAAAACCCAGCAACGTGGTGAGAAGAGCGAACTCATGCCCCGAAAGAGTTCGTCCCATGACCATTTGGAATGCCATGTTGCAAATATGCGACACGACCGACGCAGATACCAATAAGGCGCCATGTTGCAAAAGCAAATCTTTCGATAGTCGATCACGGATTCTCTTCATCACGAGGCTCCTCGATGCCTCTGAACAAAGATATGGTCATATAGTGAAACGACCCATTTAAAAGGCGAATAGATAAGGCGCAACCGAATAAGAGCCATCATCATTTCGTAGGCAACTTTAGGCACCTTGACTTTCGAGCCGTCCGCATCGTCCCAAACGGTGGGGAATTCCTTCACCACATACCCATTGCGCCGCATATGGAAGAGCATATCAACATCGAATGCCCACCGGGTAATTCCAAGGTGTGGGAGAATCTCCTTTAATGCGGCTCCCCGGAAAATCTTGGCTCCGCACTGCGTATCACTGTAGTTCAGGCCAAATAGAATCCGGGTAATCAGATTAAAGATTCGAGAGGAAATCCTGCGGGCAAGTTTTTGCGGGAGAGCGATCACCGAACCCTTCATCCAGCGCGAGGCAATCGCCCCATCGCTCCCGAGTGCCTGACCATACAAGGCATGAAAAGCCTCTACCGAGGTTGCGCCATCCGCATCCACAAACCCAATGTATTCCCCATGGGCCTGCTTGATCCCTCGGATAACTGCGCCGCCTTTGCCTACCTTGTGGGGTTCGTCGATGACCCGGATATTGTCGTATTGCTCAGCCAATTTCCGGGCAATAACCAAGGTTCCGTCATCGGATCCGTTCACCACCACCAGCAACTCGGCACCCCCGCCCATATGCTCCGCATAAAAGGAGGCAAAAGCGGCAAGCACAGGCGGCAACCGGAGTTCCTCGTTATGGGCTGGCATTATAATTGAAAGTTTCATTTCCTTGTCTGTTTGGTGTTATAAAATCGTTGTTTCGACATTCAACCCATTGGCGCTTCCCGCTCCGGTTTCAGTAGCATGCCAGCGGACAACAAAGAAAACGCCAGCACCCCTAGGGGCAGCAGCATCTGGGTGGTTCCATCCAAACACCGGAATTCAACCGTATGACTTCCGGTGGGAACAAGTACGCCCATGCAAAGATAGTCCACCCGCAGGAGATCAGCGGGATGGCCATCGACCAGTACCGTCCAACCCTCTTGATAGCGCTGTGCAAAACGTACCATCGACGGGGCTTCTGCCTTCAACTCCATCACGGCCGTCTTCTTAGAAACCTCGGCCACTAGAGGAAAGAATGATTGGGTTGAAGCTTGGGCGGAAACACCGGCTTCGGGGGGAATCAAAACCGTTGTGGCAGGCGTATGGCTTGGAGAAGCAAGGATGTTGCATTGCTGATCCAGCGGCACCGTTTTCCAACCGGAGAAGAGCGCGAAGCGCGGGATGGTTCCCTTGAACTCGAGAAGGATATCCTTGCGCATGCCTTGCGCTGTCGGCACCTGATAATTCAAAACGGGATGGAACTGTTTCCCAAGTTCCGGATTTTGCTGGAGCTGTTGCAAGATCCCCGCAGGAGCGGCCACATATTTGATGGCCGAAAGCTCCCAGAGCCGGATCTGATTGCGCCCCACCGTGCCAAGGAATTCCTTATATTCCAGCGGCATGCGCGGCATCTGCCAGATATTGAAGAGGTTCAGGCCATGGTAGGGTCCGTCCGAAGCAAGCCACTGGTTGTAGATTCCGCCTGGATCAGCAAAGAAGGTTCGTTCGTTGCCTTGGTTTTCTTTGAGGAAATTGGTAACCACATTTCCCTTCTTTAATGCCGAAATATCGGCGGATTGAAAATAGTGAGATGTAAGCACAAGGCTGTCGACTGCCAGCACGAGTACAAATACAGCCGCCACCCAATTGGCCCGCCTCATCCCCTTCCAGACCACGAAAATTAGGCCTGTAGCGACCAGGGTGAGCAATGCGGCATGGAGCCACGCATTCGACATGTTTTGTACCATCGTTTTTGCGAAGGGTTCAAAGCCCATTGTAATAAACTCGGCTGCTTGACCGGCAGGGAAAACCAAAAGCTTTAGTCCGGCCAACAGCATGAGCCCGCCACAGGCCGCCCCCAACGTCCACAGAATCTTCGTCAGCTTACCTCCCTTGCCATCGGCCAGCAGACGATCCAGTCCGTAGGCCGAAATGATGCCGAGGCAAATCTGAAAGTTATCCAGAAACTTGATCGGGGCACGAATGTTTCCAACCAGTGGAAGATGATAGAACATTTTGTAGAGGATCGAGTATTTTCCGAAAGCCAGACACAGGCCAAGCAGGCCAACCACGCTCCAGAAGAGGATTTGCGCACCCTCTTCGTCCTTGCGGTTCCTGATGGCTGCCGCCAGACCAAAGGCTCCCAGCAGAAAAGGGATGATCCCAATATAGTTACTCGTTAGCTTGAAATTACGAAAGCCCTGCTTGGTGGAATCCCACTCGGCGGATTGCCCCAACTTACCCCAGTATGGCCCCTTGGGATTGCCGCTGCTCCAACCGCCCCATCCAGGGGCAATCAGATCCGGCCATTCGCTCGGCACCAGACTCCACTGGGTAATGTAGTTCCACTTTTCCCCGCCGCCACCCTGAACGGCGGAAGCCCCGGCAATATTCTTACCATAGGACTTTACCACTGAAGGGCCAGCAAGCAACAGAGCCACCACTCCAATTGGAACCAGCACCGCACCCCATCTCGAAAACGCAGTTGCGTGGCGCTGAAGCAATCGGAACAAGGTGTAGGATCCAATAAACAGGCCCGCCAAGAAGGCCACATCCGGTTGCTCGATCATCATGACCCCAACCACCACTCCCGCAAGAACCGAGAATCCGGCCGTCTTTTTCAAGGATACCGCTCGAACCGCTTTTTCAATCAGGCACAGACCCAGAACCGAAAGCGTCAACACCTCCATCTTGTAGGCATGACCCCCCGAGGAAAGCATGATCGAATTAAACCAAAACCCAATCAACGCCCCAAAAACCGATGCGAGCCAGCTCCGCTTCCATAAGCGGAGAAACCAAATCAGAGAAATAGACGAGGTAACCAAGAACAAACCATAAAAGACATTGGCAAAAACCTTAACCGGCAGAGCCGCCAGCAAAACATTAAATAGTGTAACGCTGTAGTTGCTGCCCCCCATGACCTGATTGGCGGTAAAAAACCCGGTAAATGATTCCGGAAGATTATTTTTCTTAAAAGCCAGCAATCCAAAGTTCATGTCCGAAGCGGAAAAAACATAATCAGCAGGCCAGACACAGCGAAAAGTGATCATGGCCAGCACCGTGAAAAACAGCAGGCACAACAAATAATTTATTCTCTCTCTTTTCATGCTCATTCATTTTCCCGCTTCGCTCTAATGATTTCCTGGAGGTAGTCGAGGATTTCGCGAGTGTTGCGTTCCCAGCTAAAACCACCGGCCCACTCGTAGCCTTTTTCAACCA
>DAOUQA010000210.1 GCA_030625905.1 Kiritimatiellales bacterium
CAACCACTGGAAGCGCGAGGCGATTGTTTTTACGGGAACCGATCGAAAATTGCATCAGGGGTCAGAACGCTTTTCTCGTCATTTCTCGCATTTCAACAATTTCTGTCTGGGTAGACTTCGCGATCTCCGAAACAAACCGAGCAAGGTTGGATGGATACCCCATGAATAAACATTCGCAAATCCACTTGTTTTCAATCGAGGTATTACGCCGAATTTGCCAAGCAATCACTTTTTTACGGACATCCCCTTTTCGAAGACCTGAAAGTTTCTCCAAAAATGACGAGAAAAGCGTTTTGACCCCTTTTTTTGACCCCTTTTTTGACCCTTTTTCCCTCGCCCCGATCCAGAAAGCGTTCCCCTCCAAGCCCCCCACCTACGAGCCGCCCGAGAAAGGGCACGGGCGCATCGAACAACGCGCCGTGCTCGTCAAACCAACCAACGCCCTACTATTGATCGTCGCCACCCACCGGGAGCAATACGGCTCGCTTCCCGCCTTCACAGAAGCACTCCGAGCAAATGAATCCGAAGCTTACCGACTCATTGCCACACCTTTATGACCGCTAAATGAAAAGACCCTGTGTTTATACAATAATACCCCTTGACATAATCGAAATTATAGATACTATCACCTCAAATCAAAAAAAGGAGATAGGGATTATGAAAGCGAAGCTATTAATTATTGGTGTGGGAGTGTGCCTGCTGAGCTCTTTCTGCAGAGCTGGCATTACTGCTGTGAATTACGACGACGACGGCGATGGGGCTTTTATTTGCGACGCGTACGGTTGGGAAGGCGAACCCATTGAAGTACTGTCAATCAATGTGGTTGGAGATCAACTTGGTGAAGTAGGTCACATCCTTGGAGACATCACTACCGACACCGCGGAGGATCCAACACTCATTATAGGCAATTCCATTGATAACCAATTGGATTTTGCTTGGACGGCGTACAACGTAAATGTGTATATGAGTTCAGATTTTGTAATCGAAAATGTGTTTGTTTCCACGCCGAATGATTGGACGGTTGCTAGCGTAATCCAGCCCATACTTAATGGCAGCGAATATATGGGTCAGATTCAATACTTGAGCGGAACGCCCGTTGCGATTGGCGAGTCGTTGGATTTTGGATACGACATTCTATTTGACGGTTACACCTCGTTCACATTTTGCCAAGAGATGACGGCTATTCCCGAACCGGCCTCCCTCGGCCTGATTGCTCTAGTGTCCGGCGGCCTCTACTTTAAGCGGCGCTTCTTCGTGATATAGCGGACTATAGAGACTAATCTTGAAGCCTCTCCATTCTGGAGGGGCTTTTTTTGTGCCTAACCGTTAACAGTATTCATTCTTCATCTCCTTTTGCAGCGTGGTCAGCTCCTCAAAAGCCCCACTGTTTCCCTGCCACCCATTCAAAATGACGAAGATCCGGAAAATCCAGACAAACATCGACTTCTAGTGGAAATAATATAGCGTCCGATACGTCTGACATAATGTGGCGCGGTCGTGTGTGAATAATCTAATAGAGCTGATATCATGGGATTTTACGGAAGTTTTGCAGGTTGGCGGGTTAAATATTTCACAGGAATTCTGGCTGCAAGCCTAATGGGTTGTGTACATGCGCAATCGCCTCAATCCGGATCTGATATTGCAGCACTTGACGAGACCCAATCTGGATCCGATAAGAAGGCTCCCACAGCACCTCAGCCTAGATCCGACAAAAAAGCACCCGCAGCGCCTAGGCTGGATGTCCGTGCGGTGCGAACGATCAGCGCAAACCAAGGGACGTATGAAGCATGGCCCACGTTGGCCCGAACCCGCGACGGCGAACTTTTAATCGTCTATTCCGGAGGAAGAGAGGGGCATATCTGCCCGTTTGGCAGAGTCGAAATGATTCGCTCGAGTGATGACGGGAAAACATGGTCTTTGCCTGAAATCCTGATTGACACTCTACTGGATGACCGTGACGCCGGTGTGCTGGAGACCGGTAGGGGCACATGGATCGTGACTTGGTTTACCTCAACCGCTTGGGTCGGGTATTTTGATAAAGCCGTTGCTACCGGATCCGACCCGGAGGTGTGGACACCGCAAAAACTGGCACGCTGGCAAAAGGCCAAGGAAAGCATGGTTCCCGAAAATGCTTTATTCCCCGAAGTAAAAAAAACCATGGAGGAGCACCTCCGGGAGTCGGGGTCGGTGGGTATACAGCAGTGGATGATCCGAAGCGAGGATCGTGGATTCACCTGGTCGGCTCCGTACCGTGTTCCGCTTATGTCCCCGCACGGGCCGGTTCTTACGGAAGACGGACGGCTGCTTCTGGCCGGGAAAAAAGGAAGCATGATTGCCATGGCGGAATCTATGGATGACGGCAAAACCTGGGAAATTATCGGAAAAATCCCGCCCTCTCCCGGGCACGGCCCGGATCAATATCATGAACTGCACATGGTGGAGGCGTCGAAGAGCAGGCTGGTGGTTCAGATCCGAAACCACAACAAGCAGAACCATTATGAAACCTTGCAGAGCGAGTCCCATGACGGGGGCAAGATCTGGAGTCCTGCCCATGCGATCGGAGTCTGGGGATTTCCCACCCACCTGCTTCGGATGTCCGATGGGCGGCTGATGATGACCTATAGCTATCGCGGGGTCTTGCGTGTTCCGGAAAAAACAAACCAGATTTTGGTTCGGATTAGCGAAGACGCAGGTGAAAGCTGGTCTGAAGCGTCTGTGGTTGCAGGGGATCTTCCGCATCCCGATTTTGGATACCCGAGCTCGGTCGAGCTTGAAGACGGATCTTTTTTGACGGTTTGGTACCAGTATACGCCGCCGCAAGGAAAGGCGGAACACTGGCTAAACCGCCATGCGCAATTGAAACAGGCGCAGTTTGAACGGATCGACGACAGGTGCTCCACGGCCTATTGGTACCAGACCCTGCCGATGCAACCGTTTCCCCCCTTTCCCGACCGCGCGTTACGGTCGGCTTTTCTGTCGGACACAAACTCCGTGCAGGATGCGGATGAAAAGACGGTGGCCGGCGATGGGGTTCCAAGTGAGTAGGTCTGTCGCAAGATGGGTTTCCTTCCTTGCCGTTGTGTGCGCATTGCATTCATCCGGTGCGGCTCCCTTCCGTTTGGATTCCGATGAATTTCCGCTGGGCATGTTTTCGGTGGACAGCACGCAGGCGATGGATCGGGTGGCACAGATGGGGATTGGCTATGTGCAGACCAACGGCATGGGCGAGGGCAACGACCCCGCAGCCATTGCCCGGGATCTCGCCTATCTGGACAACGCGCAAAGGCGGGGGCTGAAGGTGGCCTTCAATCTGGGCGGGGATCGTTGGGTCGCCATGGAAAACGGGGTGGAAGAAATGATGGTGCTGGTGGATGCCGTCAAAAATCATCCGGCGCTGGGGTTTTGGTATTTCTACGATGAACCGGACGGCACCCATAGCCCGGCGGAGCTGAAGCCTTTCTATTTGGCTTTGAAGCAGGCAACGCCTGACATTCCGGTTGCGCTTGCGGAAGCCTGGACGGAAAAGTGGAACCGCTTCACGAATGTGCAGGATCTGCTTATGATCGACACCTACCCCGTGCAGCACAGGCCCTTTCCCGAAAGCAAACTGGACGTGATGACGCAATTCACCGACCGGGCCATCGCCCAAGGGCAGCCGGTGATGCCCATCAACCAGTGCTTCAACTGGAAGGTGTTCGGGAAGGGGAA
>DAOUQA010000220.1 GCA_030625905.1 Kiritimatiellales bacterium
CTTGATCTCTTTGAAGAAATAATTGAAGGGAGTCAGGCTCTAGGCACTAGGCACGAGGCACGAGGTGCTCAGAATCAGGCACGAGGCACCAAGCACCAAGGACTATTTAACTTGGCTTCTGGTTTGAAAACCAGATTGCCGGCCATGACCACGGCCATGGGCGTGGCGGGGATCGTGGAGTCGCGGCGCACCCAAAAGCTCCAGCGTATTCTGAATGAGTCGGTGCTGAACACGCCGGACGGCATGCCGCTGGTGTGGCTGGGCAAGTTGTTTGGCCAGCGCCAAATTGAGCGCGTCTATGGGCCGGATCTACTGCGCGATGTTTGCGCCTATGGAGCCGACAAGGGCTGGCGGCACTTTTTCTATGGAGCTGCGCCGGGGATCGTGGAAAAACTTAAGGAGGTGCTGGAGCAAAAGCATCCGACGATCGAAATTTCCGGCATTTACTGTCCGCCGTTCCGTCCTTTGACCGAGGAGGAGGAGGCCGAGGTGGTGGAAAGGGTCAACCGTTCCAACACGGATATCTTCTGGATCGGTATAAGCACCCCGAAACAGCTCTATTTTATGGATCGTATCCGCGACAAGCTCGATTGCAAGATTATCTGCCCGGTGGGCTATGCATTCGATGTGAATGCAGGCGTGGAGAAGGATGCGCCGGACTGGATCAAGGTTGCCGGGTTGCAGTGGCTGCACCGCGGTATCAAGCAGCCGCGTCTTTGGAAGCGCTATCTGCCGGACAACCCCATGTTTGTCCTCAAGGTAATCGCCCAGATTCTACACCTGAAAAAATTCCCGATGTTTGTGCACGAGCGGCCGGTGGAACCCTTCACCGATGCGGAGGGCTATCCGCGTTTCCCGGTCGGGGTGGTATCGCTTTCGGCCATGACGCTGCACGGCGCGCGCGACCGCATACTCAACTGGATCGAGACCGGCCAAAAGCACTATGTGAATATTTGCGCGGCCGATACCGTGGTGCAGTGTTACGACCGGCCGGATATGGCGAAGATTATAATGGAGGCCGGTATGGCCACTACCGATGGCATGCCGCTGGTTTGGCTGGCTCATAAATTCGGCTTTAAGGAGGCGACACGGGTCTACGGACCCGATCTGATGTTGGCGCTCTGCGCTGCAACAGCAGATCCGTTGAAGTCGTTGAACGACCCCGCAGGGCATTTGAACGAGAGCGGAGCTCGTTTGAACGCGGGCGGCTCCCGCCCGATTTCACATTTCTTTTACGGCGCTACCGACGAAGTGCTGGAGCAACTCCGCGAAAACCTGCTGCAAAAATTTCCAAAACTGGAAATTGCCGGCATGTATTCGCCGCCGTTCCGGCCGCTGACCGATGAGGAAAAGGGTGAGATTGCAGACCGGATCAACGCGGCCAAGCCCGATATAGTCTGGTGCGGGCTGGGGACGCCGAAGCAGGACTATTGGGTGGCCGAGTTCCGGCCGCGTCTGGAGGCCGCCGTCCTTCTTGCCGTGGGCGCCGCTTTTAACTTCCATGCCGGGCAGGTACGGCAGGCACCCCCGTGGATGATGAAAATCGGATTGGAATGGATGTTCCGCCTCTGCGTCGAGCCGCGCCGCCTTTGGCGCCGATACATTATCGGCAACCCGCGCTTTGTGCTGCAAACCCTTAAGCAGGTGGTCCGTGCGCGGGGCATCCGTAGGCGGTAAAAGAAGATCAACCACCTGCTTGCAGCCCGCTCCTTCGGGCCGCTGCGCTAGAGGGAGTCAGAGGGGTAGAGAGGGGATGAATATCGAACAGACGAACAAGGAATGTTGAAGTCCGAGGTTTTTCTCTGCCTGCCTCTGTGTCCTCTAGTGAGCAGCGCGAACGGGTGGTAGAAGATTTTAACCCCCCGCTGACTCCTGACCGCTGACATCTGGCCTTTGATTTATGGAACCTATGAATTTTCTCATTACAACCCCTTCGTTTAATCAAGTTGAGTTTCTGAAGCGATGCATTGCCTCGGTCAGGGATCAGGTTGCGCCGGAGGCGCAGCGGTCAGCGGTCGGGTATCAGAGGAGAGTTCAGCTAATGCCTTCAACGGTTTTAACGAGGTGCAACGCACCGTTAACGAATTTAACGAGCCCCGGCTTCGGGGCGTTTCAGCGGCAGAAAACATGATTTATTATAATATTGAACCTTTCGAAAGAAATGCCGTGTACGTTCCTGCTGAATGAGTCGTCGGAGTATGGCGGGCAATCGGAAAATGAGCAACCTGTGTTGTGAAGGCGTATTCATCACAGATGCGGGGCGAATCTGCACGGAGATATCGCAGTTTACAGTTTCCCTGAATCTTGGGGACAATATTTTTATGGACACGGCTTCTCGGGAATGCTGAAGAAGGCCGGTGCCCGCATGGATGGAGCAACGGTGTTTGCTTGCCCGGTGCTTGATCCGGAGCGTTACGGGGGGGTGGAATTCGATGAAAAAAGTGATTGTAACAGGTGGGGCGGGCTTTATTGGGTCGGCGGTTTGCCGCTATCTGGTGAAAGAGAAGCAGGTTGCCGTGCTCAATCTCGATAAGCTGACGTATGCCGGTGTGCCGGAGTCGCTGAGGGAAATTGAGGATAGCCCACTTTACCGTTTTGAAAAGGTGGATGTCTGCGACGCGGCCGGGGTTGCGGCGGTGTTTGCCGATTTTCAGCCGGACGCGGTGATGCACCTTGCGGCGGAGTCGCATGTGGATCGGTCGATCGACGACCCTTCGGCATTCATTAAAACCAATATTGTCGGCACCTACAACATGCTTGAGTGCGCGCTTGCGTACTGGCGTACGCTACAGAAGTCAGAGGACGGGGGGCAGCCTGTGGTGAGCAGCGTCGAACCGAGGTCGGAGGTCAGCAGTCAGAAGTCAGCGGGAGCTCCCAAGGACCAAGAACCAAGCACCAAGAACCGTCAGAGGCCAGCGGCCGCTGACTTCCGCTTCCACCATATTTCGACCGACGAGGTTTGCGGTTCACTTGGAGATGAGGGCTTATTCGGAGAGACCACGCCGTATGATCCGCGCTCGCCGTATTCAGCCAGCAAGGCTTCGAGCGACCATTTGGTGATGGCGTGGTTCCATACCTATGGGTTGCCGGTAGTGATCACCAATTGCTCGAATAATTATGGCCCATACCATTTCCCGGAAAAACTGATCCCACTGGTGATTCTCAATGCGCTGGACGAAAAGCCGCTTCCCCTCTATGGGAAAGGGGATCAGATCCGCGACTGGCTCTATGTGGAAGACCATGCACGAGCACTGGTCACCGTGGTTG
>DAOUQA010000100.1 GCA_030625905.1 Kiritimatiellales bacterium
CAGCCCGAGCCCGAGCCGACAGCCGAGCAGCAGCCCGAACAGGCGCAGCAGCCCGAGCCCGAGCCGACAGCCGAGCAGCAGGCCGAACCCGAGCCGACAGCCGAGCCGGAGCCCGAACAGGCGCAGCAGCCCGAGCCGACAGCCGAGCCGGAGCCGATAGCCGAACAGCAGCACGAACCGTTGCAGCAATCAGAGCCGATGTCTGAGCAGCAGAACGGGTCGGAGCCGACAGCCGAGCCGACAGCCGAGCAGCAGGCCGAATCCGAGCTGGTGCAGCAGCCCGTTTCAAATGCGCGTACCGACGTATCGGAATTGCCGCCGATCAAAAATGAAATTGCCGAGCATTTTAATAAATTCGACGAGTCGGGACGCCTGTTCAGCGTTTTCAAGCAATACTACACTTGCCTGAACGAAGAGTGCGGGGGAACCGTGCGTGTTACCATGAAGGATGGCTTCTGCAGCCTGTGGAACTATGACGAATGGGAGGAATTTGCATTTGTGGATGTTTTCGAAGGACTCCTCCGCATATCGATTGATCCACGTTATACGGATGCGCTGAAATCACTTTGCCTGTGCGAGGCGCCACGCCTGATTTCCAGTCGCCGGAATGTGATTTGTGTGCAGGTTGACGATCTCAACAATACCGCGCTTAATGTTCTTACCAAGGCGTTTTCCGAAGTGGGGATGCAAGTAAAATAATTGCGAAAAAGACCATGAAGAACGATGCTCAAAAAAATATTCTGCTTCTGGCGCTCACCGGGCTTGTCTTCGTTATGGTCAACATGGCGGTTGTAATGGGAATCCGGATTGGCCAGATTGCCCCCGTCGATAATGTTGTGCTTTGGGGCGCGTTTGCCGTGCTGAATGTACTTTCATTGCTTTGGGCCACCAGTTTGCTGGGCCTGCAACCCATGGTTGTTGCGGTCGCCTATGCGGTCGGTGGATTCTTGGCTTTCCGCGGTGTGCGGTTGATGCCTGATGTGAATGTGGCCGAAATAGCCACTGCAGGAGCCACCTATGGTGCGTTTGGTGCTTTGGTTGTCGGCAATGCGACCACCAAGGTGCGGCTGGCTTTCTTCACCAGGCGGCAAGTTCCCTTTGTTTTCATGATCGTTGCATTGTTATTGCTGGATGGCCTTCTGAACAGCCGGGTCTCGACTGCGGGTTGGACTGTAATTGCAAATGCGTTAATTCTCCCGTTCGCACTCTCTGGGGTGGTCATCGGCTTGGTTTGGATGGTGCTCGTGCGGGTCCATGCCGGGCGGGCTGTGGCCGAAAAAGAACCCGAAATAGCCGAGGACGCGGAAGCCGTCACGGGCGTGATAGCGGACGATGAAGAGATGACGCAGCTAATGTTTTCAGTTCCTGAAAGTGCCGAAGTAGCCGAATCCATGGAGGCTGTCGCATTGACCCCCGATTCTGACGTCGTGGATGAAGACGTTCCCGAAGCACCTGTGGGTGAAATGGAGTCGCGTGAGGTGGACCCCGTGGAAGACGACTCTTCTTCCGGAGACTTTTTCCCGTTGGAGATCGATACGGGTGAGGAAGCCCTCCCGCAGGAAAATGACTCGAACCTCATGGATGTGGCGGCCATGATTGCAGAAAGTGCACCGGAATTTGCCGTGGAAGCCGTCCCGGCGTTCGAGGAAACCAACCTGCTTGCCGAACGTGAGCCCCCGCCGAGCGAGCCGCGTACCGTGCTAACGCGGTCGCGTGACTGGGAGGCAACGCCCTCTCACGGGAAAGACATAATCGCCCTTGCCGAAGAATCACCCGTCTCGGACTCCGATCCCGAACCTGTCGAGAAACAAGACGACGAACCAGCTTCTGAATCTAAAAAAGAAAAGGTGGGGTCCAGGAACTGGCTCAGGAGCCATATGGATCTGCTTAACAAACTAAAATAGGAAATAAAACCAATAAGGAGTAAGTTATGGACAACGAAAATGTACAGATATTCTATGATGGAAACGGAACTGCAGTTGCGGTTCAGATGCCGATCTCGGACTACGAGAGAATCATCAAGAGCGCAAAGGAAGCGGTTGAGAGCAAAGAAGCGATTGCGTTGGCCGTTGAAGCGCTCCAAGGCGTTCTTTAGAGACCTTTTTTCATCCTCCCCCCCTGGCCTCCCGGTGCCTGGAAGTTCCATGCACTGGGGGGTCTTTTTTGTATTTTTCCGCAACAGTACAATAACATGGGGGTTGAAAACGTTTTCTTCTGGAAGTACAGTCATGACTACCGCAAGGGGATCCGTGAGTTGGAATCCCCGGGGCGTGCGAAGGCGGAGGTAGATGAAAAAAGCAGGGTCGTTCGGTTTATCGATAGCGGTTTTCGTAATAGTGCTTGCAACCGCGCGCAATGCATGCGCATCGCCAAACAGAGCCAGTGCAACAATCGACCGCCTTGTTTTCGGTAAGCTCAAGGAGCAGGGCATTCCTCCCTCTGCCCCCTGCACCGACGAAGTATTCCTCCGTCGCGTCTATCTCGATATGACCGGTACGTTGCCGACTCCGCAGCAGACCCGCAAATTCCTTTCCATCAACAGTGCCAACAAGCGCACCAAACTGATCGAAGAACTCTTTGAACGCGGGGAGTTTGCCGACTATTGGGCGATGAAATGGTGCGACCTATTGCGGGTCAAGGCCGAGTTTCCCAGCAACCTCTGGCCGAATGCCGTGCAGGCCTACCACCGCTGGGTGCGGACCGCGCTCTACAACAACATGCCCTACGATGAATTCGCCCGCACGTTGCTCACCTCCAGCGGCAGCAACTTCCGCGTCGCCCCCGTCAATTTCTACCGCGCCGTTCCACGGCACGAGGGCGATGCGATTGCCCAGGTGGTGGCGCTCACCTTCATGGGAATGCGCACCGATGGCTGGGATCGCGAAAGGCTCATGGGTATGGCGACTTTTTTCGGAAATGTGGGCTACAAGAAAACCGCCGAGTGGAAGGAGGAGATTGTCTTTTTCTGTCCCACCCAGCATTTGGTCGATCCCGAAACAAAACAGCCGGTTGCTGCACGGTTTCCCGACGGTACCGAGCCCCGCCTTCAGCCCGGACAGGATCCCCGCGTAGCCTTTGCGGACTGGCTGATTGGAAACGATGCGTTTTCCCGGAGTATCGTGAACCGCATATGGTACTGGCTCCTGGGTCGCGGTATTGTGCACGAGCCCGACGACTTCCGCGCCGACAACCCGCCGCTGAATCCGGAACTGCTTGACTATCTGGCCGGGGAGCTGGTGGACAGCGGCTATGACCTGCGGCATATTTTCCGCATTATTCTCAATTCGAAGACCTACCAGCTCTCCTCCATTTTCAGCGAAGGAAACCGCCGCGACAAAAGCTGCTTTTCGCACTATTATGTCCGCCGGATGGATGCCGAGGTGCTGATCGATGCCCTTAACCAGATTACCCGCACCACCGAGCCTTATTCCAGTGCTATCCCCGAACCCTTCACTTGGATTCCGAAAAACCAGCGTGCCGTTCAGCTGGCCGACGGCAGCATCACCAGCCCCTTTCTTGATCTTTTTGGCCGCCCGCCGCGCGATTCCGGTTTTGAATCCGAGCGCAACAACACGCCGTCGGCTGCGCAGAGGTTGCACATGCTCAACTCTACCCATATCCAGAAGAAGATTATGAACAACCCGCAGCTGCTCGGTATGTACCATAAGAAATCGGACAAGGGAAAAAAGAAGAAGGCCACGCTGGTTTGGCGGACCCCCGAAAAGGCGGTTGAAAATATGTATTTGACGATCCTTTCGCGCTACCCTTCCGAAGACGAGATGGAGGTGGCACTGGCCTACGACCGCGACAGCGGCCTGAAGCGCCGCGATGCCTCCATTGATGTGGTATGGGCACTGCTGAATACCAAGGAGTTTATCTACAAACACTAGGAGTCGACCATGAAAACATGGAACGATGTAACGCGGCGCAACATGCTTCAACTCAGCGCGGCGGGAATCGGCGGGATGGCACTCGGTTCGCCGCTGCGGACATCCGCCGCCAATCCCGGCAAGGCCAGATCGGTGATCCAGATATGGATGTGGGGCGGTCCCTCGCATCTTGACACCTTCGATCCCAAGCCGGAGGCGGGTGCTGACTATTGCGGCCCCTACACCACGCCGGTCGCCACCAATGTGGATGGCATCCGGATTTGCGAGAAACTTCCGCTGCTCGCGAAACAGGCCGACAAGTTTTCCATTATCCGAAGCATGACCCACGGCAACAATGCCCACGAGACCGCCTCGTACATCACCCAGACGGGGCGGCGGCCCGGTACCGGCGATTCCTACCCCTGCGCGGGGGCGGTGGTTTCGCTTTTCAAGGGTTATAATGCGGGGTACCAGGGGCTGCTGCCCCCCTACATTGTACTCACCAAACCGCAGGGGCGCTTTTCTGAATCCGGGTTCATGGGGCTTCGCTACAAACCTTTCGCCACGGGCGGCAAGCCGAACGCCCCGGTCTTTGCCGTGGAGGGCGTTGTCCAGGAGGGCATCACCGAGGCACGGCAGCGCGAGCGCCGGGCGCTGCTGCACAATCTGGAAACACTGGGCCGTAGGATGGAGGGAAATCCAGCCTTTGGAAAAATGGATCGGTGCGAGGATCTGGCCTACGAACTGGTCCTCGGCGACGCCGGAAAGGTGTTTGACATCAAGACCGAAGATCCCAAGCTGCGCGAACGCTATGGACGGAGCGACTTTGGTGCCTCCTGCCTGATCGCCCGCCGTCTGGTGGAGCAGGGCGTGCCCTACATCACCATCAACTACAACGGCTGGGATACCCATAAAAAGCATTTCGAGATTGTGAACCGGAAGCTTCCCGAAATGGATCGCGGGTTTGCCACCCTGCTCGAAGACCTGGCCGACCGCGGCCTGCTCGACTCCACCATCGTCTGGTGGGGTGGTGAGTTTGGGCGCACGCCAAAGATTATGTGGGATGCCCCCTGGAACGGCGGGCGCAGTCACCATGGGAAGTGCTTCACCCATGTGGTGGCCGGCGGCGGATTTTCGGGCGGCCATGTGATTGGCGCCTCGGATGAAAAGGGGATGGAAGTGGCCGACCGGCCGGTCTATCCGTGGGATCTGATCGGCAGCATCTATGAGCAGATGGGTATTGATAGCACGGCACGGCTGCCGCACCCGCAAGGACTCGATGTCCGCGTCAGCCCGACCGAGGCCGACGGCATGACGATGGGCGGGCGGCTCCGGGAAATTATGTCATGAAACTGCTCTGGAAACTTTTGGTGCCGCTTTGGTTTGCGGGCGGTACGGCACTCGCGCAACCCCCGCACATCGGCTATGCCTATCCGGCGGGGGGCGAAAAGGGAACTTCTTTCCGCGTTGTGATTGGCGGCCAGTATCTGCTGGGCTCCACCAATGTTTTTGTGAGCGGCAAAGGGGTGAAGGCGAAGGTGGTTCGGCACACGGTCAAATATGATCCCAAGCGCTACCGGCAGTTCTGGCGCAACCGTAAAAACGCCACCGCCGCAATGAAGGGGAAGGAGGGGCTCGACCGCGAAAAGCCTCAGCGTCAGTTCGACCAAGCGACCAGACAAATTGCAAAGGCGGAACTTCCCGATGGGGTCGATCCCTTCGACGAAAAGGCAATCATAAAGTACTACCGCTTCAATACCAAGGAGCAGTTTAATCCGCAGATTGCCGACCGCCTGCGCATTGATGTCACGATTGACCGAAACGCCCCGCCCGGGGTGCGCGAGTTGCGCGTCTATACGCCCGGCGGGCTCTCCAATCCCATCTATTTCGAGGTCGGTACGCTTTCCGAAACGATGGAGGAGGAACCCAACGACGACCACATGGCTCCCGGACTCCAGAAGGTGTCCCCGCCGGCCATGATCAACGGGCAGATTCTCCCCGGCGACATCGATCACTTCCGCTTCAAGGCGGTTAAGGGGCAGTCCGTTGTTGTGGATGTGGGTGCGCGGAAAATCACACCCTACTTGGCCGATGCCGTGCCGGGTTGGTTCCAGGCGGTGGTGGCACTCTACGACGACGAGGGCAACGAGGTCGCCTACCAGGATGACTACGAATTCAATCCCGATCCGGTGCTTTTCTTCGATGTTCCAGAGACGGGGACCTACACGCTGTCCATCAAGGATTCCATCTACCGTGGGCGCGAGGATTTTGTCTATCGCATCGCCCTGGGCGAGCTGCCCTTCATCACCAGTATTTTCCCGCTGGGGGCGCAGCAGGGACGCGAGGTCGATATTTTGCTGGCTGGAAAAAACCTGCCCCAAAAACGGCTCGCCGGAAAGCTGCCGGACGAAGGCGGCGATGTCCGCCATATCTCGGTCAAGAAATCAGGCTACCGCTCCAATCCCATGCCTTTCGCCATTGGCAGCCTTCCGGAGATCACCGAGGCCGAGCCGAACAATTCGCCCGAGGAGGCACAGCCCGTCGAGCAACCGCTCATCGTCAATGGCCGCATCCAGCAGGTGGGCGATATCGACGTCTTTAGCTTCCAGGGAAAGGAAGGGGATTCGGTATCCATCGAGGTGGCCGCCCGCCGACTTAATTCGCCGCTCGATTCCACGATTTCGCTGACCGGGCCGGGAATGGATAAACCGGTTCGCAACGACGACCGGGTGGAGTCCGGTGCCGGTCACCTCTTTCTCGGTTCAGGGCTGCTCACACACCATGCAGACTCCTATCTGCTACATACACTTCCCTCCACGGGAACCTATCATGTGCAGATTGGTGACACCCAGTCCAAAGGCGGGATCGACTATGGCTACCGTCTGCATATTGGCCGGGCTCGCCCCGATTTCAAGCTGCGCATGGAGCCTTCCGGTGTACGCATCGCGCCCGGTGGAACGGTTGCCTTTACCGTGCGCGCACTCCGTCTGGACGGGTTTAACGAAAAGATTTATCTCGACGCGAAGAACCTGCCGGATGGATTTGAAATGAGCGAAGCCGCGATCCCTGTCGGTTCCGATGCGACACGTTTCACCATCACCGCGCCTCGGCAAATTTCAAAAAAGGCTTTCAGTCCCGAAATCACCGGCATGGCGCTCTTGGGCGACGACTACATCACGCATTCCGCCGTTCCGGTTGACGACCAGATGCAGGCATTCCTCTATCACCATCTTGTTCCGGCGCAGGAATTGGTGCTCGCGCCCGTGGTCAACCCCGTTCCGCTCGCGTTCGAGGTGGAGCTTCCTGAGTCTGGAAGCATCGAACTGCCGTTTGGGGAGGAGACCTTTCTTTTTGTGACGGGGCGTTTTCGCTCGGGAATCAAGGGCGCAAAACTTGTGCTCGACCACCCGCCCGAGGGCATCACGGTCGTCAAGAGTTGGATTGGCCGGAAAAGGGCCAAGGGAAAAACCGCTGAGGGTAAACCGAAATTTGAAAAGGGTGTGGCGCAGGGTCGGATCACCCTGAAGGTGGGGGAGCCAATCAAGCCCGGCTTCAAGACCAGCCTCGTGGTCGTGGCAGTCGTTAAAAAAGGACGGGAAGAAACCCGCTATCCCGCTCCGGCCATCCCTGTCGAGGTTGTCAAACCCTCTTCGTAAATGGGTTTAATCTTTTACAGGGAGCCGGGTCGCTAGTCGGCTGGATGGGGTGTTTAATAAAGCCGTATGGAAAGGGGAGGGTGTAGATGAAAGAAAGGTTTGGTTTGTTTTTGATGGGGGTCGTGTTTTGCAACGCAGAAATGGCTTCAGCCCAGAAGGACAGGTTCCCGGCACCTTCACTGCGGGGTGTACCCCATGCAAGAAACG
>DAOUQA010000253.1 GCA_030625905.1 Kiritimatiellales bacterium
GTTTCGGAGGCAAACAGTCCGGAATCGACCTCTTTGAACTTGGGATCGTCTTTTATGGTTTTGGTGGGTAGGTCAACGTTTTCGGATTCTATCTGATTCCCGTAGACGAGGTTTTTACCGTTTATCGAGAGAGACGGGGCCTTCCCTTTTTTCGCCGAGAACCCGACAACGCCTTTTTCATTGTCCGCAACAATGTTGCCCTCGATTTCAAGTTTGGCGGTATCGATGATGGAGAGTCCCGCATAGCTGGAACGGACAATGACATTGTTTTCGATTTTCAATTTCGAATAGGCAAAAACATTGATGCCGGTTGCATTCTCGACAATCAGGTTGTTGCTGATTTCCCCAACGGCCGATTTGTTGCCAATGTAGAACCCTCGGTTTTTATTGCGCACGACTAGATTGGATGTGGCTTTGATTTCGCCCCCGGTGCAGCGGATGCCGTGGTAGCGCGAACCCGTTACGATATTCCCTTCCAGCTCGACCTTTGCCCCTCCTCCGATGGTTATGCCGCAATGGCCAGAATTCATCACTAGGCAATCCGCAACCTTGCCCTCGGCTCCATCCCAAAACTGGATGGTGTATTCGAAACCGTTAAATCGACAGTTCTTAATATCCACCTCCGACTTGTCTTTCGCGGATATGGCACAAGGCGACTCCTCTCCTGAACCAAGCGCCTCGAACGTGCAGTTTTTCAGTTCCACCTCACCTGCGCGGATAAATACGGCGTAGGGGTTGTCGTTCTTTTGCGGCTTGCTTTGGGTCTTCCATTTGATCGTGAGGCCTTCAAGGGTCGCCCCCTTGTAGGAATCGATCAGAACGGCGGGTTGGTTCGATTCCACTTCCAGGATGGCACCCTCGCCTTTGAGCGTGATGCCTTTCTTGATGGCAATCGGCTGGGTATAGGTTCCTTTTGGAACCACCACGGTTCCTCCGGGCTTGGCTTTGTCGATGGCCTGCTGAAAATCAAAATCGGCATAGGCCGAGGCGGTGCCTAGCAGTGCGAGGAGCAATAGAGGTTTCATTGGTCATTCCTTTGGTTTTCCCTGAATTTCCCATTCTTCAGGCGAGTACAGTAGCGCTTGGTTTCGCGCGCGACAACCCCCGAGAGCAGGATCAGGCCGATGAGGTTGGGGATGGCCATGAGTGCGTTGAAGATGTCGGCAATCGTCCAGATCACCCGCAGTCCGCCGACGGCTCCGATGGTGATGCAACCGACGTAGACCCAGCGATAGATCGGAATCGCCTTTTCGCCGAACAGGAATTCGGCGCAGCGGTCGCCATAGTACGACCACGCGATGAGCGTCGAATAGGCGAAGAACATCAGGCCGAAGCCCACGAGATATTGCCCGTAGCCGAACAGCCCCTTTTTAAAGGCATACGCCGTCATTGCGCCACCGTCGTACTCACTCAGGTTTGCGCCGGTAACGAGGATGACGAGCGCGGTCATGGTACAGATGATCAGCGTATCGATGAATGGGCCGAGCATGGCGACGGTGCCTTCGCGCACGGGTTCGTTGGTTTGGGCCGCCGCGTGGGCGATCGGAGCCGAACCCAAGCCGGACTCGTTGGAAAAGACGCCACGCGCCACGCCGAAGCGGATCGCCTGCGAGACGGCCACACCGAGCGCGCCGCCGCCCACGGCGTAGGGGGTGAAGGCATACTTGACGATCTGCGCCAATGCCGCCGGAATGGCCGAAACATTCAAGGCCAGGATGATTACCGCACCGATCACATAGAACGAGCACATGAACGGAACGATCACGCCCGCTACGTTGGCGATGCGCTTGATGCCGCCGAGAATCACGATGCCGGTCAGGAAGGAAAGGATTAAGCCGGTGGTTAGGCTCATCCACGAAATGTCAAACCCCTCCCAAAGCGTGAAGCCACCTGCCTGTACCGCTTCAGGGAGAAGGTAGCCCAGTCCTCCGACCACCGAGTTGGCCTGCACCATATTGCCGATCCCAAACGAGGCCACCATCCCAAACAGGGCAAACGCGCCGCCGAGGAAGGCGCCTAGCTTTTTGTTCTTCAATCCCAGCGAGAGGAAATACATCGGGCCGCCACTGGCCGATCCGTCGTCGTGGATCTTGCGGTACTTCACCGCCAGGGTGCAGGAGGTAAACTTGGTGGCCATGCCGACAAGTGCCGTGATCCACATCCAGAAGACCGCGCCGGGGCCGCCGAGCGCAATGGCCGTCGCCACGCCTGCAATATTGCCCGTTCCGATCGTAGCTGAGAGTGCGGTGGCTAGTGCCTTGAAGTGCGAGATATCGCCGCTCTCCTCCGGCAGGTCATATTTGCCAAGCACACACGCGATGGCGTGGGCAAGGTGGCGCACCTGAACAAAGAGCAGTCGTACGGTCAGGAACAGTCCTGTGCCTACCAGTAGGGCGATGGTTGTCCATCCCCACACAAAACTACTAACCGTATCCAGCAGCCCGTTTAGCCATCCCATCGAATATCCCCGTTCAACATTCCCAACAGGGTAGGGGAAAATATGCAGGAGTTAAAACCAAAACGGGAGGGGTAAAAGTACGTAGTCCCGCCTTTAGGCGGCAGGTTCCAAGCCGCCTAAAGGCGGGACTACAAACTTCCCCCAGAAAAAACTCCGGGCAAAATGCCCGGAGTAATCAAACAAGGGAAACATTAGCTATTTCTTTTTTGCAGCTTTCTTTTCGGCCTTTGGCTTGCCGCATTGCTTGCAGGCCTTGTAGCCGGCCTGTTTGGCTGCGGCTTCCGACTTGAATTCTTTCGTGGAGCCTTT
>DAOUQA010000267.1 GCA_030625905.1 Kiritimatiellales bacterium
CTTGGTTCTTGGTTCTTGGTTCTTGGTTCTTGGTGCTTGGTGCTTGGTGCTTGGTGCTTGGTGCTTGGTGCTTGGTGCTTGGTGCTTGGTGCTTATATTTTTTCCAAACCGAAGCGGGGGCAAGCAATACGTAGTACGAAATACGCAGTACGGTTTATTCCCCGGCCTTCAAATCCGCGATGCGCTGCATAATGAGCGCAGCGTGTTTGTCGTAGGCATCACGCCCGGAACCCAGAGCTTGAAAATCCTCCTGCGTGATGGGCTTGCCATAGGAGATCGTCACCTTGCACGGCTTGATGAACTTCGTGCCTTTCGGGTGCGCCTTATAGGTGCCGTCGATGTAGGCCGGAACCACCACGCAACCGGATTTTTCGATGATGAATCCGATGCCGCCTTTAGCGGTCTGTAGTTCACCGTCTTCCGTGCGCGTTCCCTCGGGGAACATCGAGACCGCCTTGCCTTCCTTCAGCATCCTGATGGTCGTCTTCAGCGCCCGCAGGTCGCCGGTGCCGCGCGAAACCGGAATGCACCCCACCTTGCTCATCCACCATATGCCAAACTTGGAATTCCAAAGCGTATCGCGCGCCATGAAATGAATTGGACGCCCCCGGTAGCCAGCACCCACCACGGGCGGATCGAGAAAGCTCGCATGGTTCGAGGCCATCAGCACGCCCCCTTCGGCGGGAATATTTTCCGCACCGCGAATGCGCAACCGATGCCAGGCCAGCAGAAACAATTTAAAGAGCCGTGTAGAAAACTGGTAGACTCTCAGGTCCGCCATCGTTTCATATTTCACCAAATCGTTCACAACCCCTCCTTCACGGCATCGACCACCGCCTGAACCACCTCGTCCAAAGTCATCGATGTGCTATCGATCTTCTGCGCACCCGGCGCAACCACCAGTGGATCAGCCTTGCGGGTGGAGTCGATCTGATCGCGCTTCTTGAGGCTATCCATCACCTCGTGCGCCTTTTCATCCTCACCGGCTGCAACCAACTCTCGGTAGCGGCGCATGGCCCGCTCCTCCGGGTCGGCATCCAAATAAAACTTGTACGGCGAATCGGGAAACACCACCGTTCCAATGTCGCGCCCCTCCATCACCAGCGAGCCAAAATTTTCCAGCGATTGGAGGCTTTCAACCACAAACTTACGAACCTCGGAAATGGCCGCCACACCGGCCACCGCCTCGCGCACGCCCTTTTCGCGAAGCTCCTGAACCGGCACATCGCCATCGATTGAAAAAATCGCGGCACCCTCCTGCACAAAAAAATCCCACTCCGCATGATGCATCGAATCGAGCACCGCCGCCGAATCCGTCGTATCCACACCCGTACGGATCGCCTGCCACGTCACGCCGCGATACAGCGCGCCGGAATCCACATAGATGAACCCAAGCTCCACCGCCACGCCCTTCGACACCGACGACTTCCCCGAAGCCGACGGCCCATCAATTGCAATTGCTTTTCCCATATCCTCTCCAATCAAAAATTTAATACGCCCATTTTTAAAGCACAGATCCTCCAAGCAAAAGCCCAAAGCGAACCTTTCAAAACGTATACAGCTACCCGCTTGCGGAATCCGGATAAAGTGATGTGACTTGCTTATATGCAGCAAGCGTTTAAACCGATACAATACTGGACTTCGAAGCGATTCAATACATTAACCTTATCAGGAGAAACGCAATGGGATCCAAAGACAAAGGCGGAAAAGAAGCGAAGAAAGAAGCCAAACTGAGTCCAAAAGAAAAGAAACAGGCGAAGAAAAACAAGAAAAACAACAAATCACATGCGTAGTCGCCCCCGCATGATCCGTGGCGGCGGGCGCTCCGCTTACCGCTCGGCATCAACATACCAATAACCAGGAACACCTCATTCATCAATTTGAACACCTGCGGCACAAGCCGCCCACATCGCTCATAGAAGAACGCCTTCTCATCCTTGCCTGCAGCCCCCTGCGCAGCAACGTGAACCTTTCCACTATATTCCGAACCGCCGGCTGCTGCGGAGTCCGCGAGATTATCGCGACGGGAAACCCAAAACTCATCAGCAAAATCGCCCGCGACGGCACCGAGCAAGTAACACTGACCGCACGGAACAGTCTGGCGCCCGCGCTGAAAAAGCTCAAAGAAGAGGGCTATACGCTAGTGGGTCTGGAACAAACTACGAACTCCACCGAGCTTTCCCACTATCTCTTCCCGAAAAAGACGGTGCTGGTCGTAGGTTCCGAACGCGAAGGGCTCTCTCAGGAATGTCTGGATCTGCTCGATGCCGTGGTTGAAATCCCCGTCTGGGGCATGCCCTATTCCTACAACGTCGCCACGGCCACCTCAATGGCCATGTATGAATATTGCCGGCAACACCCAACGGGCTGAACCGCATGAACCCGCTCCTGTTATTTACAGATGGAAGCATGCACCCCACCAAACCCTCCGCAACGATACGCTCGGCGGCTGAAGGCAGAAACAAAGGAGAGCTTGGAGTCCGACTGGATCTTATCTCGAAGAACCTCCCCGAC
>DAOUQA010000263.1 GCA_030625905.1 Kiritimatiellales bacterium
CTTGTAGATTTTTGAATAAGCCTTGTAGCTTTTCGAAACCGTTCGGATGCGGATCAGTTCCCGCCCGTTTTCCTCGATAGTATCAGTGGTGTTTTTCGACCAAGCCAGGGGTATGCCCATCCATGAAACCTTGTATTCCGAGACTTCGCCGGGAATGAAGCAGTCGATGGAGCCGTCCGCGTGGGTCGCAAAGGCGATCAGACCGATGAACAGGATGGTAAGTGGTTTTTTCAAAGCACATCTTCCCGCTTGCGCCTAAACTGTCGGCAGAGCACTCCTGCGCTGGCGAACAATCCACGTGCCTGTTCGGTAAAGCGATATTCCGTTTCGTAGACCACTTCCTTGATTCCTGCGTTGATGATCATCTTTGTACACATCAGGCAGGGACTAAGGGTGCAGTAGATCATGCTGTCGCGCACCGCGATCCCGTGGTAGGCCGCTTGGACAATGGAGTTTTCCTCGGCATGCGCACAGATGCATTCACCAAGGTTTTCTCCCGAGGGTGTATCGCTGGCGCAGCGCGGGCAACCACCTTCGAAGCAGTTGTCGATCCCGCGTGGCGTGCCGTTGTAGCCGGTCGAGATAATCCGCCGATCACTCACAATCACCGCCGCAACCTTCCGTCGGCTACAGTTTCCACGCGTTGAAACCACCTGCGCGATATCCATGAAATATTCGTCCCAGTCCGGGCGCTTGAAGTCTACCTTAGCCATGTGCGGAACCATACCGCGCGCTTCGGGAACTTTCAAGAATCATGTAGATGTTGTGCTGCCCAACGGGATGGGGGAGGCTAGGCTGCCATTTGTTGCTGTTGTTCGCGTTTTTGGCCAATGGCTTGGCGCAGCTTAAAGTGTGCACCGCCTCCGAGCCTGAGAAATATCCGTCGGCGGGTCTTGGTTTGCAAAATATAGATAGGCCGAATGGAGCGGTGGTGCGGGAGGAACTGCGGCCAATTGAATAACAGGTATGTTGGGGTTAGTTCATCACATGTGGCTAGACGCAGATAGTGTACGTCGGCTAAATGAATGCTTTTAACCGGAATGAGCCCAAACAACCGACCCTTGATAATATTTCCGCTTAGCTCGTAGGAGAAAGCGGAACCGAGGGAGGCTGGGTTAAGGAGCGTTTTTCCGATGGTCTTATACATGCAGTTGCGCCAAGGTACTTTGCAGGGCAACGTGCGAACCGCGATCCAGCCGCATGAAGATCCGGGGTGATTTTTCCGTGGCTTGGAGCGTGTAGACGGGGCAGAGCGAGCGGCGCTTAAGAGCGCTGAACCAGTTCATCCGGTTGAGCGGAGTGATATCTTCCTCGCCGGCTGTTCGGAGAAGCATCACCTTTTTCAGTGGAATGGTGTTGAGGGTAAAGACCCGAAATAGCTTCGTGGTGAGCGATTCAGCGGTGAGTTCGTAGCTGACAAAATGTCCGATATCCATATCGGTTAGACTGAGGATCTTGTGTTTGTTTTTCATGGTTGATTAATGAGCAGGCGACATGCCATGTCCAAGCTAGTTTCATGAAATGTGATAAAATGTCCCAGTGCTAGGGGCGAAAGGGAGATTAATGGAAACAAAGTTCTCAAAAAAGAGAATTAAATTACACAGGGGAATCCGTCGGCGGCTGTTGGTCTGGCTTGCGGACGAAGGCAAGCGGAAAAATAATATCGCTCAGGCAGCAGGGGATCCAGACGGCAACAAACAGGAAAAGGGCGATTAGCATGCTTTCAACGAACGTGAAAGCAGTTGCCTGCACCCGGAGGATATGAAAAAGCGATGCCGCCGTGCTGAGCAGCACGTGTCCGCCGTGCGGAAAATGGGTCTGGTTGGAGAAAAAGGCGGCACCGATTCCCAGCAATGCCGCCAGATTGATGATCAGCGGCATTTCCACAATGCCGAGGTGCATATGGGCGTGTTCCATGCCAAGCACTCGTTCGGCCCAGTAGGGAACGAGGCAGTCGCTTAGCGTTGCAATTCCGATCGATCCGAAATAGCCAACCAGCACCACGGCGAGCATGCCGGTCTTGTTTCGGTGCGGCCGTCCGCGATAGTTTTTATAAAGTGTGGCGGTAACCATCGCGCTCAGCACGACGTGAAGCGGGTGGGAAAATTTAAAAAGGGCCTCGGCTCGTTCCGTATTGATGGCGTCCGGCACGATTCGCTGCAGCGCTAAGACGATGACCATGCCAAGCACTGCCCCCAGCAGCGTGAACGGCCCGTGGTGCCGAAATTCATTGAGGATGATTGATTTCATAAACAAATTTCTAGTCTCCTTTCAGATGGATAGCAATTCCTGAATCAATCCATCGGGCGGATTCGATATCCTAAGCCGTTTGTTGCGCCCCGTCTCGCCGGAAAGGATTTTGATGCTGGCACGCGGAATCTTCCAATATTTCGACAGGAATTTGACGAGGTAGGCATTGGCCTTGCCTTCGACGGGCGGAGCCTGGATACGCACCTTCAGCGCATCGCCCATCCGCCCCTGAATGGCATCCTTCGAAGCACGCGGAATCACCCGCACGTTCAAAATAATGTAGCCATCTTTTTTCTCAAAGTAAGACATGTCCTGAGTTCAATGTTC
>DAOUQA010000150.1 GCA_030625905.1 Kiritimatiellales bacterium
ATTCTAAATCTAGAGAGATAGATTAGGAATTTCCCGGTTGCTGTTACGATTATTTTTTCCTTAACCTTCGATGCCGTGTCTTTGACCGAGGAAACCAATAACCCATACCGAGCAGATATGAAAACACGGCCGCCTAGGCGGAATACGACGACAAAAACAATAAATTCAAGAAGGCAAACTGCCGCTGCAGGCCGTGGGAAAGCGCAATAAGCGCTATGGCGTTGTTGAAATAAGGGAATATTATGGACAAGGAAAGTTTGAATGCATCGGACCGGAAGCTGATTGCGAAGCTGGTCGACGCGGGGCAGCAGCATCTATTTGCGGACTGGGATGCGCCGGGAACGGCGGACGAAGCGAAGGCCGCGTTTCTTGCATTGCTGAAGAAAACCGACAAATCTTATCCCGGTGGGTTGGCGGGCTACATTTCCAATGCCCGGAAGCTTTTAGCCGAGGCCAAGAGGGGGGAGAATCCGTTCGAAGGGTTTGTGCCGCACCATCCCAATACGATCGACCTGACGGCCTTCGATGCCACCTATGACCACTACGAAGCACTCGGCCAAAAGCAGTTCGACAAGGTGGGGATTGTACTGGTTGCGGGCGGACTTGGGGAACGGCTGGGCTATAACGGCATCAAGCTCGACATTCCGGTGGAGGTGGTCGAAACCACGCCCTATATCGCTCACTATGCCGCCTGCCTCAAGGCGATGGAGGCTCGCATGGAATCGCCGCGTCCGGTTCCGTTCATCATCATGGTTTCGCAGGACACCAGTGCAAAAACCCTCCAGACCTTGGAATCCAACAACTATTTCGGACTGCGCAAAGAACAGGTTCATATCCTGAAGCAGGAGCTTGTTCCGGCGATCTCCGATAACGACGGCTCGTTGGCGCTAAAGGAAAAGTATGAACTGATCCTCAAGCCGCATGGCCACGGCGACATCCACATGCTGTTCCACACGAGCGGCCTTGCGGCCAAGCTGGAAAAAGAAGGCATCGAGCATCTGCTGTTTATTCAGGACACCAACGGTCAGGTCTTTAACGCCATACCAGCCGCCTTGGGCGTATCGGTGGAGAAGGGCTATGACTTTAACTCGATTGCCGTAAACCGCATCCCCGGCGAAGCCGTCGGCGGGCTGGCGAAACTAGTGCGGGAGGAGAGGGAGTTGACGCTGAATGTGGAGTACAACCAGCTCGACCCGATGCTACGCGCCACGGTCAGTCCGGAAGGCGACGTGCCGAACGATCAGGGCTTCTCCATGTTCCCCGGCAACATTAATGTGCTGGTAATCCGCATGGCGTCGTATGTGCGCATTCTGGAGCAGTCGCAGGGCATCATTGCCGAGTTCGTGAACCCGAAGTATGACGATGAATCGAAGACCTCGTTCAAGAAGCCGACACGGCTCGAAACCATGATGCAGGATTTGCCGAAGCTCTTCGGGCCGGATGAAAAGGTCGGGGTTACCATCTTCGACCGTCGCTGGAGCTTTTCCGCCAACAAGAACAACATGACCGATGCGGCCGCGAAGCATGCCGTCGACAGCCCTCCCGAATCCGCCGCTACGGCCGAGTCCGATTTCTATCTCGCCGGCCGCATGCGGCTGGCCGCCACTGGGACGAAGGTGGACGAAGCGGCGGAAGAGTTGATCCTAGGTGTCCCCCTAACGCCCGGCCCGAAGGTTCTCCTGCGCCCGTCGTTTGCGATGACGTTGGCCGAATCCCGCGAAAAGTTTTCCGGGTGCTCCATCTCCGGCGAAGCCACGCTGGTTCTTGACGGAAAGGACATCTCGTTGGAAGAGGTCGAGCTTTCCGGGCACTCCGCACTGATCGTTAAAGCCTGCGATGGCGCAAAAGTGACGGTGAAGGGTGCGTTTGAAAACGAAGGCTTTGAACTCGTTAAACTCACCGCCGAGGAGCTTGCCAGCGACAGCGTTCCGGAATATCTCCGTATCCGCGGCTACCGCTTCAAAAACCGCGGTGCGGCCACCTATGAATTCGACCAGCCCGGCAAATATGTCGTCGGAGCGTCATCGTAGCAACGTCGGGGAAATTTGAAGCTGGAAAACAAACAGAAAGAAGGGCAGAACAATCGGTAGAAAGAATGGTTTTTGATTATCATGGACCCCATTTGAATGGGCTGAGGTTTAAATGTTTAGCGAAATCATCAAGTTGCTCAACGAACGCGGCGTACTCTCCGTTCAGGAGATTGCGCTCGCGTTAAAAATCGAATCCAGCGCCCTGCGCCCCATGCTCGGAATGCTCGAGCGAAAGGGCAAGGTCGAGAAGATGGAGCTTCCCTGCAAAACCGCTTGTGCCGGTGGCTGCACCCAGTCCGACTCTATGACGTATTATAAAGTGACGATTGATGCGTGACGGCCGGATCACGCCTCACGCCTCACGTATTCAGCGGGTTCGCGGTAGGTGGCATCCCAGTTCTTGAATACGGGTTCGAGACCCTTGGTGCGGAGCATTTCACAGAGCTCGGGAATATTGCGTTCGTCGCTGATCGAGAACTGCTCGGTCGATTCCTCCGAATCGTCGCTATAGCCGCCGACGGTGGTTTTGCTAGCAACACTCATTTTTGAAATCCCAAGCCCGGCCATGCCGTCGCGCACGCGCTGCGGCTCGCGTGTCGAGAGCACCAGCGGGATTTCCGGCAGGCAGATGCGCAGGGCAAAGATGAATTGCGCCAGCATTTTTTCATCGACCGGGTGGTCGGGTTCGAAGCCGCCAAGCTGCGGCTGGATACGCGGGAAGGAAATCGAGAGACCCGCCTGCCAATAGTTTTTCAGCAGGTGTTTGGCGTGGCGGTAGGTGCAGAGCAGGTCGAAGCGTGGATCGGCCAGACCCAGTAACACGCCGATGCCGACGGCGCGCATGCCGCCGCGCAGGGCGCGCTCGGGCGCATCCAGCCTTTGGAAATAATCGCGTTTATCGCCCCAGCGGTGCATCTTTTTGTAAACAACGGGGTCGTAGGTTTCTTGATAGAGCGTCACGCCCGTGCAACCGGCATCGGCCAGCTGGCGGTATTCGTTTTGGGCCATCGGGAAAACTTCAATGTTCACATTGTGGATATATTCCGCAGCAATGGCGACGCAGTCGCGCAGGTAGGGGAGATCCGCCTCCGGCATGCGCTCGCCGGTCAGCAGCACTAGCTCTTCGAGGTGCATCTGCTTGATCGCTTCCATCTCGTGGCGCAGGTGTTCCTTGTCGAGGACGGTTCGCTTGGCCTTGCGGTCGGCGGCAATCCCGCAGTAGCGGCATCCGCCGTTGCAGAAGTTGGAGAGGTAGAGCGGCGTGTAGAGCTTGATTGTCTGGCCAAAGTGGCGGCGTGTAATCGCCTGTGCCCGCCGCGCCATCGGTTCCAAAAAATCGGTGGCCGCTGGGGAGAGGAGGGCGGCCAGCTCGCGTTCGGTTGGCGCTTCCGCACCAATGGCGCGTTCGATATCGGCGGTGGTGTACTGCCGGTTGAGCCAAGGCTCCGGATTTAGCCATTCGGGAAGTTTTTGCATCGGAAGGATCAGTCGGATCGGTCGGATCCGACTTGTTTTAGGAATGAGGTTAAGGGACTCGTTGCCACGGCAACTTCGGATGTCGGCATGAGACCGGCGAGGCGGGCGGCGCGGCCGGCCTCGACGCCGGTCTTGAAGGCGGCACCCATGGCGGACGGGTTTTCGGCGGCAGCGATCGCGCTGTTGACAAGTACGGCATCGCAGCCCATTTCCATCGCACAGGCGGCTTCGGAGGGGGAGCGTAGGCCGGCATCGACGACGACGGGCACGTTGGAATCGCGGATGATAATCTTGATCATTTCGGCGGTGGAAAGTCCCTTGCCGCTGCCGATGGCCGCGCCGAGCGGCATGACCGCCGCGCAGCCAACGTCTTCGAGCCGCTTGGCCAAGACCGGGTCGGCCGGGATGTAGGGCAATACGAGGAAGTCCTGCTTCACGAGCTCGATGGCGGCCTCGTAGGTTTCGATCGGGTCGGGTAGAAGATGGTGGGGATTGGGATGGATTTCGAGCTTCACGATCGGGCTTTTACTCAGTTCGCGGCCAAGCAGAGCGGCGCGTATGGCTTCTTTGGCGTTCATGGCACCGGAGGTGTTGGGCATAAGCCGCACGTTTTCGAGTTCGGAGAGCGGGCCGTACAAATCATCCTCGGCCTGCTCGCGGTTGAAGCGCCGCAGCGCCACGGTCACCAGTTCGGCGCCCGACGCCTTGACCGCATCGAGCATCGCCTGCGTGCTGGAAAACTTTCCGGTTCCAAGAAACAGGCGTGAACCCAGTTCCTGATCGCCGATTTTTAAAATGCCATTCTTCATCATCTCTCCTGCTGGTTTTTAATCACGAATCTCAACGCAAAGACGCTGAGTCCGCAAAGTTTCGCAGAGTATTTTCTTTGCGAGTCTCGGCGTGCTTTGCATCTTTGCGTTGAAGGAATCCATGTTCAGGGTTCTTTGTTCCCTATCCACCACCGACGAAGACGAGCATTTCGACCGCGTCATTTTCTTTCAGTGTTGTGGCGTCCCAGTCGTTGGACGGCACCATTTCGCCGTTGACCATCAAGGCCGTATGCGCCTTGTTTGCGCCGAGCTCTTCGAGCAGGGCATCGATCGAACCGTTGCCTTGGTGTTCGTGCGGTTCGCCGTTAACGGTTAGTTTCATCCATTTCTCCAGACCGGGGTCACCGACCCCGGCTACAATAAAAAAGCGTTCCCCGGGAACCCTGGAACGCTTGAAACCATTTCTACGCTCCCTTGCGCCGGCATGATCCGGATCAGGTTCAACGGGTATGATCTCAGCACGTTCCATTCTTTGGACCGGCACCCCGGGTGACTGGATAGGAAGTTGCCAGTATGAGGGGTTGAAGTAAAGCTGGAAAACCATGCCGGGGTGCGGCACTATCCCCAGCTTATGAAAATTTGCGTGCTATTGCCGGGAAGGATTAAGCCGAAGGCACTGGCCGCGGCGCAGGAGGAATATGCCAAGCGCCTTAAGGGCTTTGGCGTCGAGGTGCTGGAATACAAGGCCGAGAAGGTTTCATCGCGCGCATCGGGGCAGACGAAACAGGCCGAGGCGGAGCGCATTTTCAAGCTGCTGAAGGAGGGCGACTATCTGGTCGCCTGCGACGAGCGGGGTCAAAAGATCCAAACCTTGGAGATGGCGGAGTTGGTGAAGGCCTCGCGCCAAGGCAGTGCGCCAATGGCCGGAAAACGGCGAATGGTGGTGGTGATTGGTGGCGCGCTGGGTCTTGCCGGATCGGTGCGGGAGAGGGCGGATGCGGTTTGGTCGCTCTCCTCGCTGGTGTTGGCGGGCGGCGTGGCGCGCATTGTTTTACTG
>DAOUQA010000144.1 GCA_030625905.1 Kiritimatiellales bacterium
GCATGTTTGAGAACGACCTTCATGTGCTACCTATTCTGCATTCTGATCGACATCCAGCAATCTCTTAGCCAAAGTGAATAGCTAGTGAAATGCAGGTCATTAACGAGGTGCTAATACCGATAGGAGAATCCTGCGATGAAAACTGAAACCATTTCTATTACAGTTGGAGTCGATGTCGAAAACGAAGCCGAGTTGGGCAAGCGGATTGATGAAATTCGCATCGTTCGGGTGGAACACGTTGCGAGGAAAGCGCGCTCCCGCAGACGGGAAGCACGCACCACACAGCCCACGCACCACACAGCCCTCCCACAGACGGGACGCGAAGCGAGGCTTTCCACGGGAAAGCAGTGATCGAAGAGAACGGCAACCACGCACCACACAGCCAAGGGGTTTTGCAAGCGGCTCCATTGAATAGGCATTTTAGAAAGGGACGCATGATATGCAAGGCACAAACCTACAAGAAACGAATCCGGCGCCAAAAAGGCCGAATTTTATGCGCATCCAGGGAGGCTATAGAAATTACTCCGCCCATTCAGGAAAAATCTGCAGAATCCTTTTGCAATCAGCAAATGTTATAACTATTGTTCCCACATGACCTATAAAACCAAAGTACGCAAAATCGGAAACTCGCTGGGTGTTGTCCTTCCCAAGGAAGCATTGCAGGCGATGAAGGTGAAAGAAGGTGCGACCCTCTATATTACCGAAGCGCCTGAATGCTCGGTGCAAATGACGCCCGCCAAGCCCGGGTTTGCGGAAAAAGCGGAGATTGCCGGAGATCTGATGCAGCGCTATCGCAACGCCCTGCGGGAATTGGCAAAATGAAAGAGCCTATCTGGATCGATGCTACGGATGTGCATGCCTTTCATCAGGGGATACTCGCCATGTTTGGAGGGCTGGCTGGCGTGCGCGATGAAGGACTCCTGGATTCTGCACTGAACCGCCCACAACACCTTTTTTTCTACGAAGAGACGAACCTCTTTGATCTGGCTACGGCTTACGCGCTGGGCATCATAAAAAACCCTCCCTTCCTCGATGGAAACAAACGGGCGGGCTTCATGGCCGCCTCCCTCTTTTTGGAAGTGAATGGCCTACGGCTTGAAGCCTTGGAAGAAGAAGTCGTTCTCCAGACGCTAGCACTGGCAGCCGGGGAGATCAATCAGGCCGCCTATGCCGCCTGGCTCAAAGCCTCTTCCCTGAAAAAACCCGCTTGCAGTTAAGACCCACACTCAGAGTGTTATAGTACCTGTGTTAGCGACTTGCGTTTGCTTTGCGAATCAAATACGTTCCCTGCCCTTGTAAACAGGAGGATCGGCTCTGCCGTTCCGGTTAATGGTTATTGGTTGCTGGTTAACAGGAACATACCCCCACTAATTAACCAATAACGATTAACTGATAACTGCTTCGTGAACCTTGGCTTCATGAAGCCAAGGAGAACAAGCTATGAAAACCGGACTTATTGGATGGCGCGGTATGGTCGGCTCGGTGCTGATGGAGCGCATGCGTGCGGAAAACGATTTTGAGCAGATCGACCCCGTATTCTTCACCACCTCGCAGGCGGGCCAAGCAGCACCGAATGTCGGCAAGGGCGAATCGACCCTGCTTGATGCCTACGACATCGACGCGCTGATGGAGATGGAAACCATCATTACCTGCCAGGGCGGAGACTACACCTCGAACGTCCACCCCACACTGCGCGCTAAGGGATGGAACGGCTACTGGATCGATGCCGCCTCTGCCCTGCGCATGGCCGAACAGGCCACCATCGTCCTCGACCCCGTCAACCGCCCCGTCATCGATCAGGCACTGGCCGAGGGCAAAAAGGATTTTGTCGGCGGCAACTGCACCGTCAGCCTGATGCTCATGGCCATCGGCGGCCTCTTCAAGGCCGGCCTCGTGGAATGGATTTCTTCCATGACCTACCAGGCCGCTTCCGGTGCCGGTGCGCAAAACATGCGCGAGTTGCTCAACCAGATGGGATCACTCAACGGATGCGTGGCCGACGAGCTGGCTACCCCCTCCTCCGCCATTCTCGACATCGACCGCAAGGTTAGCGAAGCCCTGCGCGGCAACGAGCTTCCGACCGAAAACTTTGGCGCACCGCTGGCCGGTTCGCTGATCCCGTGGATCGACCGCCTCGTCGAAGACGGCCAGACCCGCGAGGAGTGGAAGGGCTATGCCGAAACCAACAAGATCCTGCAGAACGATCCTGCGATTCCGATCGATGGCATCTGCGTCCGTATCGGCGCGATGCGCAGCCATAGCCAGGCACTGACCATTAAGCTGACCAAGGATATTCCGGTCGAAGAGATCATGGAGATCCTGCGCAACGACAACGATTGGATCGATGTGGTCGACAACAACAAGGAAGAGACCCTTGCGCGCCTGACCCCGGCCGCGATCTCCGGAACGCTGGCCGTACCGGTCGGCCGCATCCGCAAAATGAAGATGGGAGGCGAATACCTCTCCGCCTTCACTGTCGGCGACCAGCTCCTCTGGGGTGCCGCCGAGCCGCTGCGCCGGATGCTCCGCATCCTGCTGGAAAAGTAGAACGAGCGTCCCGCTCGTTCATGGGCCAGCGAGACGCTTGCACTACATTGAAACCCCCGCGGCCACATCTTCGGGGTTTTCGTTGTTGTAGCCGGGGGCGGTGACCCCGGATTGACATTCCCTGCGGTCATTACTTTCGCAGGCTCAAGTCTCGTTTCGCGTCTGCGGAACGGGGTCACCGCCCCCGCCTACAGCTTAAACACCATGCAAGGTTTCTTTGAACGGCTGCACTAAGGCATCCAACTCCACCGCAATCGAACCGTTCACAACCAGCTTCTTCTCTTCGGTCACCGCGCCGATATTGGCAACTGGCAGTCCGGCGAAGAGTGCTTCAAGTTCAGCAGCCTTTTCGGGAGCAACGGAAACGATGAAGCGGCTGTTGGATTCAGAGAAGAGCAGCGTTGCCGCACCCAGATCGCCGAGAGCGGAAAGATCGACTTCCGCACCGAGCTGGCCGCCGATAGCGACCAGCGAGAGTGCTACGGCGAGGCCGCCCTTGCTCGGCGTGGTGGCGGACTTGAGCAATCCGGCATCGGTGGCTTTGTTCATCGCCGCGTAGATTTTGAGCGCGGTTTCGCCATCGACCGCCGGGACGGTACCCCCATAGTTTTCGGGAGTACCCTGCTCTTCGGCAAGCCTGCGATAGTAGGCCGATGCACCCAGCTCCTCCTTGGTTTCACCGATAACGTAGATGAGGTCGCCGGCATCCTTGAGCGTCATGGTGACCGCCTTGTTGACATCGTCGATCTGTCCGATGGAGGAGATCAGCAAAGTGGGTGGGATGGAGATTTTCTTGCCGCCGCGGGTGGAGTCGTTCTTGCAGGAATCCTTACCGGAAACGGCGGGGGTTTTATAGAGCGTGGTTAGATCGTAGAGGGCCTTGTTGGAGCGAACGAGCTGCGCCATCTTGTAGGCGCCATCGGGGGTCTTTTCCGACTCAACCGGGTCCGGCCAACAGAAATTGTCGAGGATCGCAATGCGGCTCAAGTCGCCGCCAACGGCAATGACGCGGCGGACGGCCTCGTCGATCACGGAGGTGGTCATGTCGTAGGTGTCGATGTCGGAATACCACGGGTTGATCCCCTCGGCCAAAACCGCGCCTCGGTCGTTGTTGTATTCCACGCGCATGACGGTGGCGTCGGACGGAACATCGGCGTTTACACCTACGTAGGGCTTCACAACGCTGAGGCCCTTGACCTCGCCATCGTAGATGCGGCTCTTATATTCGCGCGAGCACAGGTTGAGGTCCCCCATGAGCTCGACTAATACATCGGAATAGTCGCTCTTGGCTTCAACCGCCGGAGCCGGAATGCTTGGCTTTTTCCAAACGCCGGGCATAACGAGCGTCGGGCAACCTTTTTCATAGAGGAAGTCCATATCGAGACTGGCGATAATCTTGCCGTCCTGCCTAATCGTGAAATAGCCCGAATCGTTATAGTTGCCCATGAAGGCCACGTCGACATCGCGTTGTTTTGCGAGAGCTTCAAACGGCTCACGGCATTCGGGCTGGACGGCGAGGGTCATGCGTTCCTGCGCTTCGGAGACGAGTACTTCCCACGGCTGGAGGCCTTCGTATTTGAGCGGCGCACCGGCGAGTTCACACTCGCAGCCGCCGGAATATTTGCCCATCTCGCCGAACGAACAGGAGATGCCGCCCGCGCCGTTGTCGGTAATGCAGCGGAACAGGCCGAGGTCGCGGGCCTCAAGAATGAACTCGTACAGTTTGCGCTGGGTCAACGGGTCGCCGATCTGCACCGCCTGCGCAGGCGATTCGGTGCGTAGCTCTTCGGACGAGAAGGTGGCCCCGTGGATGCCGTCCTTTCCGATGCGGCCGCCGCACATGACCGTCCAGTCGCCCACTTCAATCTCCTTGCGTTCGGAGGGGCCGCCGGTGACCTCCACCGGAATGGTGCCCATCGTGCCGCAGTAGACCAGCGGCTTGCCGAGGTAGCGTTCGTCAAAGCACTCGAAGCCGCGGCTGTATGGAATACCCGACTGGTTGCCGCCGTCGATCACGCCTTCATGTACCCCGTCGCGGATGCGGCGCGGGTGCATCAGGCCTTCAGGAATTTGCCTATCGTAAAAAGGCGATCCGAGACAGTAGCCCCAGACATTGGAAACGAGCGCCGCGCCCATGCCGGTGCCGAGCGGGTCGCGGTTGACTCCGACGATGCCGGTCATCGAACCGCCGTAGGGATCGAGCGCGGAAGGCGAGTTGTGGGTTTCCACCTTGTAGACGAGATGGATATCTTTATTGAATTTCACGATGCCGGCGTTGTCGGTAAAGACCGAAACAAGCCAGTCGATCGATTCGGAAATCTTGTTGGTGGAGGCTTTGACGTAGGTTTTGTAGAGCGAGTGAATGATCTCCTCTTCGCCGGTTTCCTCGTCTTTGTAGTCGATGGTTCCGGCAAAAATCTTGTGCGAGCAGTGCTCGCTCCAGGTCTGGGCGATGCATTCGAGCTCGATGTCGGTCGGCCATTCGGGCAGACCCAATTCAGTGCGGTGAGCTTTAACATCGTCGCGCAGATAGTGGGCACGGATCGTGTGCATTTCTTCAAGCGAGAGCGAGAGAATGCCATCGCTGGAAATTTTCATCAGCGCCGCGTCGTCATCGGGCAGCTCGATGGTATTGACTTTGATCTCGGGATGGTCGTCGAAGATCGGGGCGGTCATGTCGGGTTCCGCCGCCAGCCATTCTTCCCTGGAAAAGACGGTAATGGTTTGGATCAGCGTATTGGCGAGCAGGTCTTTGCCGAGGCTCTCGACCTCTCCGCGCGAAAGATTTCCAGAAAGGAAATACTGGATGGAGGTGTAGACCTGCTCTTCCCACTCCAGCTCGCGCCCGACCACGTCCTTGAGCGCACCGCGCGCGGTGCGGCCAACATTATCGGTCACGCCGGGCTTAAAGCCGATTTCGAGCAGCCAGTCGAACGATTCCGGCGCAGAAAGCCGCTCCATGGCGGATTCAGCCACAACCGGATCGGCGAAGGTTTTCTGCACAACAGCCGCCGTCGCGTTGTCGATGTTGGCGACCACTTTGTAGATGTCGCGCGTACGGCAC
>DAOUQA010000120.1 GCA_030625905.1 Kiritimatiellales bacterium
ATCTTGCGGTAAACAACTCTGATGAGCTGGAGTCGGATCATGAAATTGAAGAATAACAATAGAAAAACCGCCGCCGCGCCATGTGCGGTGGCTGTGTCCGTTTTGGCGGCTTTGTTTCCCGTTGACTGCGCTTTGGCGAGAGGGGCCTCCATGCTGGATTTGCTGGATAGCCGTGCTGGCTTTGAAACGCAGCTGGAGTTGATTGACCTTCGCCGGAACTCTTGGCTGGAAAAAGCAGAACAGTCTATTCCTGAACTTTTCCGCACGACAAAGGATCCGGTCGCTGTGGTTGAAGTAAAAAAAGACGCAGCGGCCTTCCAGGGATGGGGCATCGGAAGTTCTTTTCCGGTAGCCTCCATCTACAATAAGCCCCTGCTTTCCGGCGAGGCCTTCATTCTGGATTTCGGGGAGCATCTGACCGGCTATTTTTCGTTTTCTTTGAGCTGTTTCGATATCCCCGTCGATGCGCCGGTGCGCTTAAAGTTTATTTTTGGCGAAACGGTGGCCGAAGTTGCGGAGCCGATTGATCTCTACTCGGGTTCGCTAACCCGTTCCTGGTTCCAGGATGAAACCGTGAATATCGACGATGTGCCGCAGACGGTTCGCCTGCCGCGCCGCTATGCATTCCGCTATGTGAAGGTGACGGTGGTTTCGTGCAGTACGTACGGCAAGCCGGGCTTTGCCGGCTTCCAGGCCGAAGCCGTTACCTCCGCCGACGAAAGCCGGCTTCTACCCTTCACTCCGGGCAGTCCCGCCGAAGAAGCGCTGGATCGCGTTTCGCTGTGCACGCTGCGCGATTGCATGCAGACGGTTTTCGAGGATGGCCCCAAGCGCGATCGGCGGCTATGGCTCGGGGATTTGCGGCTACAGGCGTTGGCCAACTACGCAACGTTCCGCAACTACGATCTGGTCAAGAGATCGATCTACATCCTTGCGGGAGCCGCCACGAAAGAGGGGCTAGTGAGTACGTGTGCGATGGAACGACCGAAACCGGTGCGCGGGGCGAATTCCATTTTGGACTACACTGCGATTTTTGCGTCGGTTGTGCTTGAATATCTTGAGGCCAGCGGGGATCGGACAACTGCGGAAGACGTATGGCCGTTGGTTGCGAAACAGCTGGAGTTTACCCTCGGGACGGTAAATGAGGCGGGGGTGTTCATTCCTCCGGGAAACTGGTGGCTTTTCATCGATTGGAATCGGCAACTCGACAAGCAGGCACCGGAGCACGCCATCATTCTATTTGGACTCCGGGATACCTTGAAGCTAGCGCATAAACTCGGCAGACAGAACGAGGTCTCGTTCCTTCCCTCCATGATTTCGCGCATGGAGACGGCTGCGCAGGAATCCTTTTGGGATGAAACGCAAGGCCTATTTGTCAGCGGGCCCGATCGCCAGATCTCATGGGCGTCGCAGGCGTGGATGGTGCTGGCGGGTGCCGCATCGCCGGAGCAGGGTCGGCAGGCGCTGTTGAGGGTCATGAAGGATGCGGCAGCGGAGAAACCGGTTACGCCCTACATGCACCACTATATGGTCGAAGCATTGTTGTCGGTCGGTCTGAAGGACGAGGCAAGAAAGCTGCTGCATGGCTATTGGGGAGGAATGATTGATCGGGGCGCGGACACATTCTGGGAGGTTTATGTGCCCGATGACGACGCGGCCTCGCCCTACGGAAATTATTTGATGAACAGCAGCTGCCATGCCTGGAGCTGCACGCCAACCTATTTTTTGCGGGTTCTGTTTCCCTCGTCATTAGGACAATAGACTGGGATTGATAGGAAATTGCTTTTTAGGCGATTGGGGCACGCGCCCCGAAAGATCGTTTTAAAAAGTGACTTCCTTGTCCCAGTCGTACATGCGGCCCTAGGCGCGGAGCTGCTCCTTCATGGTGACACTGTTGGCGGCGTGGGCGATCCATCCGTCCGCAACCCTTTCGGATGCGCTTTCGACGGCATTCATGATAATCTCCCTCGAAAAGATGAAACCGCTGTGCGCGGAGAATCCGAGTATCGTTGCTTTTATAGTTGAACAAAATGGGTTGCTAGTGAAAACTGGCGGCTGAACGTGAACGAAACAGACCAAACGGAGAATAATAATGAAGATGAATTTTAGAATCGCATCGACCCTCGCGCTCGCGGCACTTTTTGCAGGCTCCGCCCTTGCAGAGGAAATGGTTAAACTGGAACTCGAATTGCCCAAGCCGCTGTTTGCCGGCACACCTAAAAACGTGCAAAGCGCGAATCTGGAACGCAAGGTGGTCGTTCCTGAAATCATGGTTCCGAAAGGCACACTCAATATTGCGGCCGGCAAGGAAGTGACCGGTAGCGACGACTTTCCCGTGATTGGCGAGCTGGAATACATCACCGACGGCGACAAGGACGGCGCGGACGGCAGCTATGTCGAACTCGGCCCGATGGTGCAGTGGGTGCAGATCGACCTCGGCGAAGCGAAGACCCTCTATGCCGTTGCAATCTGGCACTACCATGCCCAGGGACGCGCCTATCGCGACGTGGTCGTGCAAGTGGCCGACGATGCCGACTTCACCGAAAACGTGCAAACCCTCTTCAACAACGACCACGACAACTCCGCCGGGCTGGGAATCGGCAAGGACAAGGAATACATCGAAACGAACAAGGGCAAGCTCATCAACACCAAGGGAGCAAAGGCGCAGTTCATCCGCCTCTCCTCCAACGGCAGCACCGGCTCCGACATGAACCACTATATCGAAGTCGAAGTGTTTGGGAAGTAAGCCGGGATGCCTCCCAAGGGGATGCGGCTTAATCCTGCATGAGCAACAGCCAATACATCCGCATGAATCCATTGCCCCGCATGGGGACTCGGCGGCACCTTGAGTCCCCAAGGTATTGCATGCCCTCGAAATTTAGGTTTTTTATTTCCAAATATTGAAAATCAACTATCCTGTTCCCCGTGCAAAAATGGATGCCCATTTTTTTTCTACTGATCCTTGCTGTTGCGCTGGGATTGCGGTTGCCAAAGCTGGCGGATCGCCCGATGCACCACGACGAGGCGAACCAAGCCTACCGCTTCGGCACCTTGCTCGAAACCGGAACCTATGAATATGATTCCGGCGACCACCACGGCCCGACGCTCTACTACCTGACCCTCCCCATCGCCTGGCGGACCGGTGCGGAAAGCTTTGCCGAAACCACCGAAGTCACCTATCGCATCCTGCCCGTTCTCTTCGGCCTGCTACTGATTCTCTGCACGCCTCTGCTGCGCAGCGGGATCGGTTGCATCGCGGTGCTGGCCGCCGCGCTCTTCACCGCCATCTCCCCGGCCATGGCCTACTACAGCCGCTTCTATATCCAGGAAATGTCGCTGGTCTTCTTCACCTTCCTCACCCTCGCCACCGGATGGCACGCGTGGCGGAGCGGAGCGCGCAGCTGGGCGATCGGCTGCGGCCTTTCGGCCGGACTCATGTTTGCCACCAAGGAAACCGCCATCATCGCCTACGCCGCCATATTTGGCGCTGCCCTGCTTTGCGCAATCACGACCCGGAAACTCCCCCGATCCATTAAACCCCTTCTCATTGCGCTCGGATGCGCTATTGTCATGGCCTTCGTGCTCTTTTCCTCCTTCTTCACGAACCTTGGCGGACCGCTCGAATCGATTATGGCCTTCAAGGGATACTTTGCGCGGGGTTCCGGCATCGACACCGACCATGTGCATCCGTGGTATTTCTATCTCGGAATGTTAACCCGAACCGAGGGGTTGGTTTTCGGGATGGGTCTGGTCGGCATCCTTTCCATCCTTTGGAAAAAGATTCCGGCCAACTGCAACCTCGGGCTGGCGCGATTCCTGATGTTCTACACGCTGTTGCTCACGCTCGCCTATTCGGCCATTGCGTATAAAACCCCGTGGTGCATCCTCTCGTTCCTGCACGGCTGGATTTTACTGGCAGCGCTTGGCGTGGCAGCGCTTTTCGGTGCGGCGCAACGAGGCTGGAAGCCTCGTCTACTTTTTGCCCTGCTGCTGATTCCCGCATTCGGAACCTACCGGCTTGCCCACCGCACGGTCTTCCGATTTGCGGCCGATCCGCGCAACCCGTATGCCTATGCCCACACCGCGCCGGACTTTATGAACCTTGTGCGGCGCATCGGCGAGCTGGAAGCCGTCAGCCCCAAGGGGAAAGAATTGTATATCCAGGTCGTGGCCGATCCAAAAGAAACCTGGCCGCTCCCCTTCTACCTACGGGAATTTCCAAACGTTGGATACTGGACCAACGCCGAAACCGCACCGACGCAGCCCCTCCCCGACCTCATCATTTCCTCGCCAGATCTCGAAACCGACCCCAAGGGCTACCTGACCGAATACTACGGCCTACGCCCCGACACCCTGCTGGCCATCCACATCGATTCCAATCTCTGGAACACGTTCCTCGAAACGCGCAAATAGGCTGGAGCAGCCAAAGCATTCCCCCCAACTAAATAGATTCATCCAGCAAGATCGAACGATTGCCAAAGCAATCCATCCTATCTCGCTCCCTCTCGTTTAATCGTAAACAACCGAGTTTCGCCTTCGATAAAATCAAGGTCGACCGATTGACCGCTGGGCAGCGCGAAGATCTCCCCGGAATCCAAATCCGTTAGGGTTCCCGCAAACGGGAGTTGAATGGTTTTGGCTCCGGCCGTCGTGGCGGAAAGTGCGAGGAAGTGATCATCGGCGCTCACCACATCATCGCTGTCCACATAAATATGAACCCCCGCTTTTCGACAAAGCGACCGCAGATAATCAGCCGGGAGCCCCAAGGTTCCCACATAGATGGACTCGTACCCTTGGTATGATCGCCGAGCCGCTGCCTGCTTCCCATCCGGGTACTTCGCCAAAACCTGAACCTTCGGCTCGCTCTTAACCGACCAGCGCGGGTTCAGCGCAACATCGCGCCCAACCGCTTTTGTCATCCTGAGTTCCTTAGAGGTTTCCCAATACAACGGTTGAAACATTTTTCCCGGAGCTGCGAGGAGTTGAATGGATCCGGAACCCTCACCTGCCTCAAACTCGAACCCCGTTAACTGGGTCATATTCTCTACCGAAACAGACGCTCCATTCATATAGCCGCTTCCATGAAACCAAAGCGCGGTTTTACCCTGTAGCTTTTGAATCAAATTTCGACGCTGGTCGTCTTCCAAATTCCACGCCCCGAGAAAGAGGTTTACCTTCGCCAGCGGGGCTTTCCCATTCAGCACATCGGACAACAGATAAAAACTGCACGGGGTTCCCATGCGATAGAGTTGCGAACGAAATGCCGAGAATAGCGGCGCGGTCAGCTTGTTGTCATCCGCCAGATAAAACGGCCCATCGGAATCCACAATAACGGCGACCTCAGGTGCGAATGTTTTCGAAAAGCTCATCTGCCGTTTATAGACGTTTCGCAAACTGCCGATATTATCCCAAAGCTCTTTGGAGTCGAACCAGCCGTCATCCAGCAGATCCATCTGCCACATGCCCAGCCGCCGGGGAATCACGTGACCAAAATTGCGTTTATGAACCCACTGACTTTTTTGCAGCGTGTCGACTTTCCCATAGATCGCGGCCCATGAATCATCCGGGCACAGCCATGTGCGGGAATCGTCCTCGACCATCCAAAGCTTATCCCATAGAGCCATGCTGTCCACCGGCGACATAAACGCCGAGATGCCGTTATGCGTCCGATCTCCATAGGAAATAGGCGAGGCCAGCAGATCAACATCAGGTGATTGCAGCACTCGCTCCAAAGCGTAGTGCCCTGAAGAGGCTGGCCCCTTCGGCAATCCGCCCATATCGAAAAGATATCCGTAAAATACCGAAACCAGCTTCCGGCGATTGGTTTTTTGCTTAACCACACCGGCAATCCGCACAATCGTCTCCGCCACGATCTCATTTTCAAACCGCTTGAAGTCGATAACAAAACATTCCTTCCTGGGATTCCGGAAATCGCCATCCAGCGCATGGCTCCGCTCTTCTTCCGTCGGAACCCGAAATTTTTTCGATGTTAAACCAGATTGACCCCAACGCTTCTTCACATTCGCAAAGGATCCATATTGGGTCACAGCCCATTTCTTGAACGCCACGCGGGAGTGTTCATCAAAACCGCGATATTTCCCCTCCCATGCCCCGGGATAAAACCACTCGCCGGTTTCCAGGTTACCTATCTGGTAGACCGCAATTCGATCTCCATATTTCTGTTCGCAGTGCGCAATAAACCGAACCACATTTTTAAGCATTTCCTCCTGCCAAACCGGTGAGGCCAAACAGCCCTCGCCCAGCTCACCATCGTCAAAAACCGCCCGATGCTCTGGGTGTTGTTCATTCCACCAAGCAGGTGATGAAACGGCAAAGCGGACAT
>DAOUQA010000255.1 GCA_030625905.1 Kiritimatiellales bacterium
GTCGGTAATCATTGCCCGGCTGAACGACATCTTTGCGGGTGAGTTTTCCGACGCGGACGTGCTCAACTATGCCAACACCATTGCCGACAAGGTTCGGGAAAATGGCGCGGTCATGGAGCAGTTGAAAAACAACTCGCCGGATCAGGCCATGATGGGCGACTTGCCCGTTGCGGTCGAAAAGGCAGTCATCGACAGCATGGATATCCACGAAGACCTCGCTAAGCAACTGCTGGAAGATGAGCAAAAGGCCGCAACCTTCGGCAAGCTGCTCATGGAGCTACTGATCAAGGGAATGGCGGCATGAACGGCTGTCGGCCGATCCAACTGCGGCATTTAGCCTTACAATCAACCTCGCAAGGTTGTCTTTGCTCTTGACCCCGCCAGCCAATTTGTCACACTGTTTACCGATTTTACTTGAATCATATTTTTAGAAGGAAACTGTAATATGCTAAATCGTGTAATGGGAATGTTTTCCAGCGATATCGGAATTGACCTAGGAACCGCGAATACCCTCGTGTATGCGCGCGACCGTGGTATCGTGATGCGCGAACCTTCGGTGGTGGCGGTACAGGCCGGCACCAACCGGGTCTTGGCGGTGGGCGACGAGGCGAAGAAGATGCTCGGACGCACGCCAGGCAGTATTGTGGCTATCCGACCTCTGAAAAGCGGGGTGATCGCGGATTTTGAGATTACCGAAGCGATGCTCCGCTATTTTATTCAGAAGGTTCACAACAGAAGAAGGATGGTGCGGCCCCGGGTGGTGATTGCCGTGCCGAGTGGTATCACGGAAGTGGAGAAGCGCGCAGTAAAGGATTCCGCAATGCATGCGGGTGCGCGCGATGTATTTTTAATCGAAGAGCCGATGGCCGCTGCGATTGGCGTGGGTCTGCCTGTACAGGAACCCGCCGGAAACATGATCGTGGATATCGGGGGGGGCACGACGGAAGTCGCCGTGATCTCTCTGGCCGGCATAGTTTATAGCCGGAGTGTGCGCGTCGGTGGCGATGAGATGGATGAGGCGATAATTCAGCACATAAAGCGGGAATACAATTTATTGATTGGTGAGAGAACCGCTGAGGAAATTAAGATTACGATGGGATCGGCCCGTTCCACAGGTGAAGAAAGCACCATGGAAGTAAAGGGTCGGGATTTGGTGGCCGGGTTGCCGCGGACGCTGACGATCAGCTCCGAGGAGGTGCGCCAGGCTTTGCAGGATCCGGTGAACCAAATTGTGGAAGCTGTGCGAGTCACACTGGAACGGTGCTTGCCGGAGCTTTCGGCGGATCTCGTGGATCGCGGCATGGTTTTGGCGGGCGGCGGTGCGTTGCTGCGCGGGCTGGACGTTCTGATTTCGGAAAAAACCAACCTCCCGGTGCATATTGCGGATGATCCGCTGAGCGCCGTGGCGGAAGGTACCGGAATCGTTCTGCACGAAATCAATTTCCTACGCAAGATGGCGGGGCCGAACGGCTAGGCCAATCCCAATGTGCTGTTTCCCTCATCCTTCCTGATCAATAGGGACGGATGGTTTTGAGGAATAGAAAACTAATTTATGCCGGAGCTGCAGGTTTATTGCTCGTTGTGGCGTTTGTTTTGCCTGCCTCGCTCTCCCTGAAAGGGAAGGGCGCAGTGCGGGGTGTTGTGGCACCGGCGGAACGCGGTACGTCCGGGCTGGGGCAGCGCCTCGCCGAGGCGGTCTCGGCTATACGCGGCATGGGCGGTGCCGTGGAAAAAACCCGCGAACTCTCCCACGATCTCGTTCGGATCCAGGCCAGGCTCAGCCAGCTCGCCGATGTCGAGGAGGACAACCGGCGCCTGCGCAAGGCCTTCAAGTTCCACCATCAAACACCCTTTTCCATGATTCCGTGCGATGTAATCAGCCGGAATATCAGCGGCTGGTGGAATACCGTTCGTATCGGAAAAGGCTCGGCCGCCGGTATCCGGGAAAACCATGCGGTGATCAGTCCCGACGGATTCGTCGGAAAGACCATCGAGGTTTCGAAGCGTACCGCCGAAGTGCTGCTGGTCTGCGATCCTGCCTGCCGCGTTTCCGCCAAGGTCGAGCGTGCAAACATCTTTGGGCTGGTGCGCGGTGGCGGGGTCGACCTCAAGGGACATCCCATCGCCCGCATGGATTTCATCGACAAGGATACCAAGGTTCTCGAGGGAGATGCGGTGGTTACCTCCGGCTTGTCTGGCGAAGGGGGCGTTTCCCCGAAGGGCGTGCATATTGGCTATATCGTGAAAGTCCACCAGGACGGCTCGGGGCTGTTCCAGTATGCGGAAATCGCACCAAGCGCCACCGTGAGCCTGCTTGACTATGTCTTCGTGGTTTCGGCTTCCGACGCAGAGGTGGAGCCATGATGGACCGGGTGCTCATGCTGGGAGGAATCTTTATCGGTGCGCTGGTGCAACTTTTCCTTCCTCCGTGGCCCATGTTTGGCGGGGCCAAGCCGCCGGTACTCGCGGCCTTCGTGCTCTACTATGCGCTGCATCGCTCGCCGCGCGGCATGTGGATCGCTGTATTCTGGGCGGCGCTGCTGCACGACGGCCTCGACCTCGGCACGTTCGGCCCGGCGTTGCTGGCGTTTCCGGTCATCGGGATTTTGGCGCACCGCATTCGCTCGGAAATCTTCGTTGATGGCGCGGTGACCCATATAATTTGCGGTGCGCTCGGCGCAGTGATTGTGACGTTCACGACGATCCTCATCTATGCGGCCAATGGGCAGCGGCCTTTCCATTTTGGCCATGCG
>DAOUQA010000012.1 GCA_030625905.1 Kiritimatiellales bacterium
TGGGAACGTTGAATCAATCTGAAACGGCATGCTGTTGCTTGGCTTGGAGGTAGGGTTGACGCTTGATTACAGGGTTGACGCATCTTTCACGCTAAAATTAACTGCATAATCAAATAAAGGACGAATGAATAAGAAATATCCGCTACACGATAGGGCTAAACGCATTTGCAGCGTCATTGCAAGGGTCGGGAAACGGTTTTCAACCTCGGAGGAATACTGGCAGAAGAGATACAAGTCGGGTGGGAATTCAGGAGCCGGATCCTACCTTAAACTTGCTCGGTTCAAAGCGGAGGTTTTGAATCAATTTATTCACGACAACAAAGTGAACTCCGTTATCGAATTTGGATCTGGAGATGGGAGCCAACTGAAGCTTGGGGAATATCCACCCTACATAGGTTTTGATGTGAGCTCGGATGCGATTTCCTTATGCAGGGAAAACTTTGTAGCTGATGCCTCAAAACACTTCAAACTGGTGAGCGAATACAGAGGTGAAGTCGCTGAGCTTTCGTTGTCCCTAGATGTGATTTATCATCTGGTTGAGGACGAAGTGTTTGAGCAGTACATGAGCCGCCTTTTCAACTCGTCTTCGAGATATGTAATTATTTATTCATCGGATCATGATGAGCAGGAAAGGTTCCAGCCTCCGCATGTGAAACACCGAAGGTTTTCCGGCTGGATCGACAAGAACCAGTCCGGTTGGAAGCTAATAGAGCATATACCGAATGAATATTCGCTGGCTAACGTTGGAAAGGCGAATGGATCATCGGCCGACTTTTTTATCTATGAAAGAAGGTAGTACTTCCTGGACGGCTCAGGTGCCCATTGCTTTGCGCCGTGTTGTCCATGATTAAGAGCAAACATCCAGTTATCATGAAAATAGGCATTGTTACAGCATGGTTTGAGCGGGGTGCAGCGTATGTATCGCGAGCCTATAAGGATGCTCTTCAGGCTGAAGGGCATGATGTTTTCATTTATGCACGGGGAGGGGAGTCCCTAGCGATAGGGGATCCGGAATGGGATAGCGACAAGGTCTTTTGGGCCAAGAAAACATTAATGGCGGATGAAAGTGGAATAGACTTGCGCCTCTTTAGGCAATGGCTTATTTCAACCGGAATAGAGGTGATCTTATTCAATGAACAAAGAACATGGGCTCCTGTAATCGAATGCCAGAAGCTGGGAATCCCCTCGGTTGCTTATGTTGACTATTACACGAAAGACAATGTGCGCCTGTTTGCGAATTATGACGCATTAATATGCAATACGAAGCGGCATTATTTAGTTTTTGAATGGCATCCTAGATCTTTTTTCGTTCCGTGGGGGGTTGATACCGAGCTGTTTAAACCCGCCGAGAATTGGCTATCAAAAGGAAGCAGGCGGAAGCCAGTTTTCTTCCACAGTTGTGGCATGTCGCCTGTGCGGAAGGGTACCGATCTTTTGGTCGCCGCCTTTAATGGGATGGAAGCTGGGTCTGCCGAATTAATAATCCATGCCCAGAATAAAATTTTCGGCCTGTTGCCTGACGCTATTGGAAGGATTGCAAAAAAACTGCAAGAAGAGGGGCATTTACGCATTATTTATGAAACTGTTCCAGCTCCTGGCCTGTATCATCTAGGCGATGTGTACGTTTATCCCTCTCGGCTAGATGGAATTGGCTTAACCATTTGTGAAGCCATATCTTGCGGATTACCAGTAATTGTACCAGATAACCCCCCAATGAATGAATTTGTCCAAGATGAGATGTGCGGGCGCCGGGTTAGAGTCGATAAGTTCTACGATCGCTATGATGGCTACTATTGGCCATCCTGTTCTGTTGACATTAATAGCTTAAAAGAGGCAATGAATTATTACGTCGAAAACTTTGATTTAATAGACAGTTTCAAGAAAGGCGCGAGGAATTATGTACTTGGCCAGCGCAGATGGATGTCTCATTCAGCAAATATTAGCTCTATATTTAAATCTGTTTCCGTGATGGAAGGTGGATTGAGGGATGAGGGGAGGGCCCTAGTTCGGTCGCAAATATCACCTTATAGCAAGCTGAAATCCTTTATCATTGTAAATGCAAAGAGCATAGGGCGTTCCAGTAAAATATTGCAAAAGATGTATGATCGGTATTTTGCATTAAAGGAAGTTTCAAAGGGCAGTTAGCCATTGGACTGTGTTTCTCCAATAAAGAAGTATTCAGCCAGCCAAAGCTTGGAAATAGATTCTGCAGAAAAAGTTGTTAGCACCGTTTCTGGTGGGTTGAAACAAGGGCATCCGGAGAATTTCAGCTCCCTCAATGCCTTTATCCATGGTTCCATGTCAAGTTTGCAAACATGGGTCGATTGGGTGGGTAGAAATTCAATAGCCCCTACATGCGGAGAGAGCAGACAATGGGTTCCTGCGGCAACGGCTTCGATGGCGGCAATGCAAAAATTTTCGTCGTGGCTGGGCAGGGCGAACAGGTCGGCGGCGGCCAGCCAATGGCACCGTTCGCGCCCCTTTGCAAAATCGATGAAAGCGACTTGTTTTTCGATACCCATCCTTTCTGCCAAGGCTTGGAGTTTTTTCTTCTCGGCCGGTTCCGGCGGGCCCACCAACAGCAGGCGAGCGTTTTCCCCAAGCTGGGCTTTATGAAAAGCCTGAACAAGGAATGGCAGGTTCTTTTGCTTCCCCAGTCGACCCAGATGCACCACATGGAAGCCTTCGGGATCGAGCCCCAGATGTCGGCGGCCTTCCGCCTGCGTGGGTGGGTTTTCAAAGTCGTCTAGATTTACCGGGTTGGGGATCTTGATGATTCTTTTAGCTAGCCGAACCGCTCTCCAGGAGGTTTTTTCCTCCCAGTCAGCGGTGACATGCAACGCATAGGCGTTCTTGATGTTAATTCGCTCCAGTGTATTGAAAAGCAACTTTTTCAGCAGAGGCATGCGAGAAAAGTGATAGTCGCCGTAGTGGCTCCTGCAACTGATAATATAGGGAACATTCCGTATATGAGCGATTAGTCCGGCAGCAAAAGTGGTAAGGTTCCATGCAGCATTTAAGTGAATGACATCAAATCCCTTTGCCTGCTTCCATAGCTGGATTAATGCGCCCGGTGGAAACCCATATAGATCAGGACCCCATAGTCGTGAGACATGCGTAGGGATGGATTCTATGTTCAGTTCGGCAGGGGTGAACGGATACAGCTTGTTAAAGCCAGAAAAAAACGTGACATCACATCCGACCGTCGCCAGATTGCGGGCCTGCTGGGCCATGGAGCGTGGCATGCCGCCCCCATGACTAGATAGGCATCCGCCGACAATGGCGATGCGATAGGTTGATGATTTTTTCTTTTCCATGAAGAGTCTCCTTTCGACGCAAAAAACTATCGCAATAGTGAGCACATGCCTTCAACAATATATTCAGTGGAACTAACTTCTCTGCTGGTAGAATGGATTCTATAGGATTGAAGTGCGGTTACCCGAATAGCGGATTTTAAACCGCTGGCTTCTCAATGCCCGCTTCCCGATATTTGGAAGGCGGGTTCCTTGGTTTTCGTCCGAATGACTTCAGCTAGAGCCGATGCGCACGTATCCACATGGCATTGCTGTCGACTGAGCTCGAGGGCCTTGTTGCCAAAGGTTTGACGTAGTTTGGCATTCTCCGCCAACCGCTTGAGCCGCACATGGAATTCACTCGGGTGCTTATGCGAAAACAAGAACCCGGTTTCCCCGTCGCTGATCACTTCGGCGATGCCCTTCAGATTGACGGCGAGGATGGGTTTGCCGCAGGCCATTTCGTGGGCGAGGGTGTCGGTCATGTGGAAATGGTCGGTCTCTTGGCCGATGCGCATCACGAGGCCAATGTCGGCGGAAGCGAGGGCGGCGTTCAAGTCCTGCTCTGTGGGCAGCCAGCCGGTGAATACAATGCGATCGGTGATGCCGAGCTTGGTGGCCAATTGTTTCAGGCTATCCATTTCGGGGCCGCTACCGATCAACAGGCATTTCAGGTTGGGCAGGTCGTCCTTGAGTTTAGCTAGGCGTTGGAGAATCCAATCGTTGCCTTTATTGGGGTGCAGGATGCCGTGGTGGCTGAGTACGATGTCGGTATTGGTGAACCCAAGTTTTTCGCGAGTGGCGTTGCGGGTTTCATCGTCGATCGGGTGGAACTTGGCGTGGTCGATCGGGTTGCGGTAGAGGTGCATAACTTGTTTTGGAACGCCATGTTCGGCGAGGAACTCCTGGGTGTAGAGCACTTTGGTGAAGATGAGCGGCAGCTTCCTCCATGCGGCAAAATCGATATGCTCGACCCAGTCGCGTAGCCAGTGGAGCTTTGGTTTTTTTTCTGTGTAGATGCGCGCAAAGAAGTCCATCACGGTGATGGCAATGTTCCTGCCGAAAAATAGCCGCAGGATTGGAGCGGTGAGCGGAACGGTCTCGTCGTTCCAGATCAGCCGGGTGCCGTTGAGCCGACAACGGATTCCAATGATGGGGAGCCAGAAATACCACAGCAAGGTTTTGGTGATTTTATCAGAAGGGTTGGCGCGATTCCACGTGTAGGGCAGTTCGTGCATCCGGATATTGGAACGCAATTCGGGGTTTTTCGTTTCTGTCGTGTGTGGCCCGTAGAAGTCGATATCCACATCCGTAGATAGGTTTTTCACAATGCTGGGAAGGGCATGACCGCCGCAGCAGATCCAACCTTCAAGGCCATATCGGTGGATGAATGCGATTTCCTTTTTCCCATTCATTATCTGTAAACCCTGTCTATATCAATCCGTTGTCTCTGAAGCCAAGGTAGATTTTGCGACCAAGCCACGCGTCGGTGGCGGCGTAGGTTTTTTGCGACGGGGTTAGTTCTTTGCGCGCCCAGTTCGAGACCTGCTCTTTCTTGGAGATGCGGAAGCCGAAAAGGATTGCGGTCAGACCGCGTAGCCCAAGGTTCTTGATACGGGCGTTTTTTGCAGGGTCGGCCAGCTCAACGAAGCCGTCGGCTTCAAACGGAGCCATGGCCCTTAGTTCGCTGATATCGCGGTCGATCGCGACGCCGACCTTGATGATGTCTGGGTTGGAGAGAATGGCGAGCAAGTCCGGAGTCAATCCGGTTTGCTGGATTTGGAAGAGGTAGACTTCCGTTTCGGTTGCGAGCTGGAGCAGGGAGGGGTCGTAGCTCTCGCCCTTGCGAAAGGCCGGGCGGGTTTCCGTATCGAAGCCGAGTAATGTTTCTTCCTTTATCTTTTTGGTAGCCTTGTCAGCCTCCTCCGGTGTGCGGCAAAGATGGATTGGCCCTTCATACTGCCTCATCGGCAACTCGTTGATTTCGGCTTTGGTGATGTGTTTCTTTTCGGGAAAATTAGTCATTGGTTAACTTTCTTCCATTGGTCGGAAACCCAAATGGATTGCTTGGCAAGACCCATGAGAATCTTGACGTCGGGCACAGTCAGTTTCCCGCGCGAAAAGATTCGGCGCAGACCCATCATCATATGCTCCAGTTTTTGCTCGTGAGTAAATTCTGTTTTTAGCATCATTTCACGCCAGACGTCAAACATGCGTTCGCGGAGTTCGGAATTGGCCTCCTCGGCCTTCTCTTCCGAAGGTTGGAATGTGCCGGAAGCGACAAAGATTTCGTAGCAGCAAACCATTACGGCGTGGGAGAGGTTCAGCGATGTATAAAGTTCGCTCGAAGGGATCTGGATGATGTGCGTGCAGCGTGCCAGCTCTTCGTTGGAGAGGCCTTTGTTCTCGCGGCCGAACACCAGTGCGATTTTATGGCCTTTAGCACTCTCTAGCGCAACGGGGGCAAACTCGCGCGGGGAGTGGGAGGTGTCACGGTAGAAACCTGTGCGTGCCGAGGTTCCGGCCACCACCGTGCAGTCGGCCACGGCTTCGGCGAGGGTTGCAAACTCCTTGCGGGCTTCGAGTTGTGCCTTGGCACTGCAGGAGAGTTTGCGTGCATCTTCCCAGTCGGTTTCCGGCCGCGGTTTGACGATCGCCAAGTCCGTAATGCCATTGTTGTTCATGACTCGGCAGACCGACCCAATATTGCCGCCAAAGATCGGCTCCACGAGGACTATTCGGATGTTGTCCAGAATGTTCATATTGCTTTTGTTTTCTTTAAACCGTGCCTCCGGCACTATTTTACTCCGTAAAATTATTTACTGCTTCGCTTTCAGGCGGCTAATCTTCAAGTTTCCTGAGCAGTTCGATTTCCTCCGCCCAGATGGTGTCGTCAATGGTTTCGAGAATCATCGGGATGCCATTAAACCGCGCATCATTCATGATGTAGCGGAAAACCTCCAGACCTAGTTCGCCTTTTCCAAGGCTGTGATGCCGGTCGACGCGGCTTCCAAGTTCCTTTTTCGAGCCATTCAGGTGCATGCCGAACAGATATTCAAAGCCGACGGTGCTTTCAAATTCATCGAAAACCGCATCGCACCATGCGGCGGTGCGCAGGTCGTAGCCCGCAACGAAGGTGTGGCAGGTGTCGAGGCAGACGCCAACGCGGGATTTGTCTTCGACCTGGTCGATGATTTCGGCGAGGTGCTCAAAGCGGTAGCCGAGATTGCTGCCTTGGCCGGCGGTATTTTCAATTACGGCGCAGACGCCTTGGGTTTTGTCGAGTGCGAGGTTGATCGACTCAGCGATGCTAGTCAGGCATTCGCTCTCGGAAATCTGCTTGAGATGGCTGCCCGGATGAAAGTTGAGCCGATCCAATCCCAGCTGTTCGCACCGTTGCATTTCGTCGATAAAAGCGGCCCGCGATTTCTCAAGTTTTTCCGCTTCGGGATGGCCTAGGTTGATCAGATAACTGTCGTGGGGAAGGATGTGCTTCGGCTCAAAGCCATGGTCGGAACAGTTTTGCCTGAAGGAACCGATGCTTTCCATCGTCAGTGGTTTGGCGCTCCACTGTCGCTGGTTCTTGGTAAACAGCGCAAAAGCGTTCGCCCCGATCTTTGCCGCGTTGAGCGGCGCGTTTTCCACTCCACCACGGGTACTGACATGTGCTCCGATGTATTTCATCCAAATTCTCCTCGTTTCGGGAAAGAGGTATGGAACCACAAACCCGGAGCCGATAAAAGCCCGTATCCCCGGCAACAACCATCATCTTAAATCCAAAGTGACGATCGTCACTTTGGATTTAACATGATGGTGCGGTTGGGTGCTCTCTTTGTTTTGCAATCGGAGCCGCCAATCTGCTTAATTGCAGGCATGGATTCAACCATGGCCATTCTTGATGCGGAGATTACGGTGCTGGACTATGAAAGCACGGGGGCTTTGCGCGGCTATCCCAACGAGCCGTGGCAGATCGGCATGGTGACGCTCAAAAACAGGAAGATCGATCCGGAGTCAATGTTCGAGAGCCTGCTGCAGGTCGATATAAACCGCCCGTTCAATCCCCATGCCCCCGGCCGGCATGACGTGCTGCGCGACAAGATTTCCGAAGCACCGACTACAGAGGAGTTATGGCCACAGATCAAACAACGGATCACCGGTCGTCCGCTCTGCGCCCACAATGTGGCGACGGAGAAAAAGTTTACGCGTGCCATGGCACCGTTGCACCGGTTCGGTCCATGGATCGATACGCTCCGGATTGCCCGCAAGGCGTGGCCGGGATGCGCGTCCTATGCATTGGAGGATTTGACCGTAATGCTTGGCCTCAAACAACAGGTCGGAAACCTTTGCCCGGGCAAGCAAGCCCATGACGCGCTTTATGATGCCGTTGCTTCCGCCATGCTGCTGGAGCATCTGCTCGAACAGCCGGGTTGGGAAAACACTACACGTGCCGAACTGGCTTCGATCTAGGCCGATTTTTTCTCTTTGCTGGGTTCCTTGATCTTCAAGCCTTCGAGAGGATGGAGACCATGCTCGACCATTTCACGCGTAATCGTGCTGTGGGTTACATCGTCGCGCATGGGGATTTCGTACATCACATCGAGCATCAGGTGTTCGATGATGGCACGCAACCCGCGTGCGCCGGTCTTGCGTTTGATGGCCATACTGGCCAAGGACTGGAGCGCTTCGTCTTCAAATTCAAGTTCGACGCCATCCATCGAAAGCAGTTTCTTGTATTGCTTGATCATCGCATTCTTTGGCTCGGTCAGGATTCTCACGAGTTCCTCTTCGGTCAACTCGTTAAGCATCGTGACGACCGGGAGGCGGCCAATGAATTCAGGAATCAATCCAAAGCGCAGCAAGTCTTCGGACTCGACGTTCATCGTGACGAAGTTGGGGGAAAGCTCCTCTTTCTTGGCTGTCCCAAATCCGATCACCTTCTTGTCGACGCGCTGTTTGATAATATCTTCCATACCAACAAATGCGCCGCCGCAAATAAAGAGGATGTTAGAGGTATCCATCTCGATGTATTCCTGTTGCGGGTGCTTACGTCCACCTTTTGGCGGAACGCGGGAAACCGTGCCCTCGATAATCTTTAGCAAGGCCTGCTGAACGCCCTCGCCGGAGACATCGCGAGTGAGTGATGCATTTTCGGTGCGGCGGCCGATCTTGTCGATTTCATCGATGTAGATAATGCCGCGCTGGGCGCGCTCGACATCATAGTCGGCCGCCTGCAAGAGCTGGAGCAGTATGTTTTCCACGTCTTCGCCCACATAGCCGGCTTCGGTTACAGTGGTGGCATCGGTGATGGCATACGGGACGTTTAGTGTGCGGGCAAGGGTCTTGGCCAGCAGGGTTTTTCCGCTACCGGTTGGGCCAATGAGCAGCACGTTGCTCTTGTCGAGCTCGATGCCATCATCGTCAAGCTGTGCAAACATGCGCTTATAGTGGTTGTGTACGGCCACGCACAGCACTTTTTTTGCATTGTCCTGTCCAACGACATATTCGTCGAGCTGCGCCTTGATTTCGTGCGGGCTGAGTACGCCGATTTCCTGTGAAGTCAGCGGTTCATCTTCGCGTTCGGTGTGTTGGTGGCCAAGCAGGGAATCGCACAACCCAACACACTCGTCGCAGATGAATACACCCGGGCCAGCGATTAGTCGTTTGACCTCCTTTTCGCTTTTTCCGCAGAAGGAGCACTCAGTTGCTTTGTATTTATCAGCCATAGATTTATCTCAAATTGTTTATTCAGCGTGGACAATCACTTCGTCGACCAGTCCATATTCAACAGCCTGTGCAGCAGACATGAAATTGTCGCGATCGGTGTCCTTTTCAAGATCCTCGATGCTCCGGCCGGAATGGTCGGCGAGGATGCTGTTGAGAATCTGCTTGATGCGCATGATTTCCTGCGCCTGGATATTGATATCGGTGGCTTGTCCCTGCGCACCGCCGAGCGGCTGGTGGATCATGATCCGTGCGTTGGGCAGGGCAAAGCGCTTGCCATTTGTGCCTGCGGCCAGCAGAACGGCGCCCATGCTGGCGGCCTGGCCAACGCAGTAGGTCGTGATGTCGCACTTGAGGAACTGCATTGTATCGTAGATCGCCAGTCCGGCTGTAACAACACCGCCTGGTGAATTAATGTAGATGCTGATGTCCTTTTCAGGGTCGTCGCTCTGGAGAAACAGCAATTGGGCGATCACCAAATTGGCAACATTGTCGTCAATGCTGGTTCCCAGAAAGATGATGCGTTCCTTGAGCAGACGCGAATAAATGTCGTACGAGCGCTCACCGCGCCCGGTCTGCTCGATAACCATGGGAATCAACATCTGTGCCGTTTCGTTCATTTTAAAGCTCCGTTCTTCAGCAATCTATTTAATTTTCGCATTTTTAAGCATGTAATCGAGCGCCTTGTTGAAACGAACCTGTTCGCCTACGCTATCAAGCGCATCGTTTTCCTCCATTTCCTTGCGAAGCGCACGGGCATCTTTCCGCTGGTGAATAGCCATCGACGCGATTTCCTCGTCAATTTCGAACTCACTTGCATCCAGCTCCAGTTCAGTAGCAATTCCAAGGCCAATATAGCGAAGTTTTACGTTTTCAAGCGCTCTATCCTGAGCTTCTTTCAGGAGTTCGTCCTGCTGTTCACCAATCTGCTCCTGTGTCATGCCCATCATCATGCGCTGCTGGGCAATATCATACATCGTATTGCGGGTTTGCTGCTGTACGATGCTTCCCGGCACGTCCAATTTGGTTTTCTTTACAAGATATTTTATTATTTGCTCGTGCTTTGCGTTCAGGGATTTGCCTTCGGCCTGTTGCTCCAGTTGCTCGCGGATTTTTGAGCGGAGCTCGTCTTCCGATTCGACCTGGAGGCGATTCAGGAACTCTTCATCCAGCTCCGGAAGGGTGCGGACGCGCACGGCGGTAACCTCGATGCTGTAGAGGGCTTTGATGCCGACCAGCTCCTTTACCATGAAGCCTTCGGGGAAGTTCACTTCCACTTCCTTTTTGTCGCCCGCATTCAGGCCAACGATCGCTTCGCCCATGCCCGGAAGGAAGGCGTGCTCATCGGCGGAAACCCAGTATCCCTCGCCCTTGCCGATTCCCTTGGCTTCGGGGGCAACCTCTTCCAGCGGCCGGCCATCGACCGTTGCGTCGTAGGTCAGCTGCGCCATGTCGCCGGTTTCAACCGTCTTGCCTTCCACCTCTTCATACTTCGCATGCTGGGTGCGGATCGCATCGATCTGTTCCTGTACCTGTGCATCGGTCACGTCATCTTTCTTTTCCTTGATCGGGATATCGGAATATTTCGGTAGCTTGAATTCCGGCTCAACGTCAACGGTTATATCGAATGCCAGCGGCTGATCCTCCACGATATTCACCATTGAAACATCAATGACGTTTACGACCTTGAGTTTGGATTTTTCCACGGCGTCCTGATAGAATTTCGGCACCATCCGCTCTTCAAGATCCTTCGTAATTTCCTTCGCATATTTCTTGGCCACGACATGCTTCGGTGCCTTTCCCTTGCGGAAGCCGGGAATGCTGGCGTGCTTGGAATACACCTTAAGGGTTTCCGAGTGTTCCTCGCGGATGATATCCGCCGGAATCTCGAGGCTCATGGTTTTGCGGCAAACGCCCGTATCTTTGACTGAAATCTTCATGGATCCTTTACTCCTGTTGCTTACAGTTTTTTTGGATAAAAGGCGATGACATTACGCAGGGATCTTTCGCGGGTCAAGCACGCGCAAGGCTGTTCTTGCACCAAAAACCTAATTGCCCAATGCCTGAAAACCCTTGTCGAGAAGCTTACGCGACGTGGCGTTGCGGGTTTTCTTGTCCGTGCTGCCGAGGACGATGGAGATGACGCGCCGGCCGTTGCGCTCGGCCGTGGCCACAAGCGACCAGCCCCCAATCTTGTGATAGCCGGTTTTTAGCCCGTCGCATCCCGCGTAGGGATCCTTTCCGATCAGCACGTTGCGATTGGCGAGCATGAACTTTTCCTTGCGGATCGGCGATAGCGGCAGGTAGGTCAGCTTGGTGCTAGTGTAGCGCAGGGTTTCGGGGTGGCGCAGACAGGCGAGGCTGAGGATGGCCACATCGTAGGGCGTGCTGATGTCGGGCTGCTTCCCTTTGCCGGGAGGAAGGCCGTGCTCGGAGTGGTAGGTGGTCGAGTTCATGCCCAGTTCGCGCGCCTTTTGGTTCATCATGTCAATGAATACATCCTTGCTTCCGGCCACATGGATTCCCAGCACGCGGGCGGCATCGCAGGCGGAGTGGATGACGACGGCATTAAGCAGGTCGTTGACGGTAAACACACCGGACTCACGCGCATCGAGATAGATCTGCGAACCGCCGACGCCAAGACCTTCCTTTGTGATCGCCACTTTGTCCTCCAAGCTGATATTGCCTGCGTCGACCTGCTCCAGCACAATCAGCATGGTCATCAGCTTGGTGATGCTGGCGGGATAGCAGTAGGTTGTGGCGCGGTTTTCATAGAGGATCTTCCCGGTGCGCGCATCCACCACGATCGCTCCGCGGCAGGGACTGCCGGTTAGTTTGGGGTAGACTTTTGTCGTGCGGTGATCCGGGCGATCCGAGCGAAGATAACCCTCGCGCGTGCCGGGTGTGGCAATCGTTTCTCGCGGTTGAGTCGATTTCATTTCGACCACTTCGACGGGGATCGCCAGCTCTGGAACCGCAAAATCGACCGTCGGTTCCGGAGCGGGTGCGGGTGCGGATGGAGCGGGAGGGACGGGTGCCGCGGCAGATTCGGATTTATCCTTGCTAGAACCGATCAGCGCTGAAAATGCCAGCACATGCAGGGCGATCAGGACGGCGGCGATGACTGTAACGTTGCTTTTCTTCATATGACGTTGTACCAATTCCAGACGCGACGTTGTCGCTGATTTTAGATTTTGGATTTTAGATTGCCGATTTGTGGGTCTTCCGCCTTCGCCAAAGCTACGGTGGACAAGGCGACCGCCACCTGAATTCCGTAAATCAAAAATCAAAATTCGTAAATCGGTAATATAGTTGGCGGACATCTGAAGGAATTCATGAACGACATACAATCCCAATTTGTAAAAAAAATACTGAATGGCGCGCAAACCATGCCCAAGGAGAAAGGTGTTGCCTTTGCCCCGTCCAATATTGCCCTCTGCAAATATTGGGGAAAGCGCGATGCGGCCCTCAACCTGCCCGTCAATTCCAGCCTCTCCATCTCCCTTGGCGACCTCGGCACCCGCACTGAAATCCGTTGCATCGATGTGGAGCAGGCATCCTTGCCTGCTCAAGGGCAGGCAGGAATGCCCGCCCCACAAGGTATTCCCGATATGGTTTATCTAAATGGCGAGCTTCAACCTGTGAATTCTTCTTTTGCGAAGCGAATCAGTTCGTTTCTCGATCTGTTCCGTCCAATGTTCGGAAATGCCCATTTTGAAGTCCGCACGGAGAACACTATTCCGACGGCAGCCGGGCTGGCCTCGTCGGCGTCGGGTTTTGCGGCGCTGGTGATGGCGCTGGACGATCTGGCGGGGTGGGGGCTTGATAAGAAACGGCGCTCCATGCTTGCGAGGCTAGGCAGCGGCAGTGCGGCGCGTTCCATCTTTGATGGCTTTGTTCAGTGGAATGCTGGAACCAACCCCGCTGGCACCGATTCATTTGCGGAGAAAATCGATAATGAATGGCCGGAGTTTCGAATCGGCATACTCGAACTTTCCAGTGCACCCAAACCGGTGGGTTCGCGCGACGGCATGAACCGCACCGTCGCAACCTCGGAGCTTTACAAGAGCTGGCCACAGCAGGCCGCCGCCGATCTCGAAACCATCCGCGCCACCATCGATGCCCGCGATTTCGCTTTGCTTGGGAAAACCGCTGAACGCAACGCACTCGCCATGCACGCAACAATGCTGGCCGCTTGGCCGCCGCTGATCTATCTCCAGCCCGAAACCATCGAGCAAATCCATAAGGTGCAGCGCGTCCGCGCCGAGGGGTTGGAGGTCTATCTAACCATCGACGCCGGTCCGAACATAAAGCTTCTCTTCCTTGAGGAAAATGAAGCCGCCGTCACCACGGCCTTCCCCGGTCTGCAAACGATCAAGCCGTTTGGGTAGGAATACAGTGCATGGATATTTTTTCCAGCGTCTTGAGCAATGGAATGAGCATTGCATGCCAGTCGGTGTCCTCTGCCGCACCAACAATCCGACGGTCGATCTCTCAATGCGCTTGTCGCTGAACGGATTACTGAAGGCCGCCTCCGCCATCATCCTGAAAAATTCATCCTTCATGTTATGTCTACAATATTTCGCGGAGAAGAACGTGGCTATTTTCTTTATGAACTAGTAACCAACAACTAACAACTGGGACACCTCCAATGCCATACCTCATGCGGTAGATGAATTGAAACAACAGGCTTTAAGGAGCAGGAATGAAAGCAAAAATCGGCATTCTAACTTTGCTGATTGCGGTCGCCATAGGTTGGGTGTGCTCGCAGAGCGAGTGTCACACCTGCGCAGGTGTGACAAAAGCGGAAAGCGTTGTTCTTCTCCACGGCCTCGTCCGTTCGAGCAAGGCGATGAACAAAATGGCGAAGGAGCTGCGGGCAGACGGATACATTGTCATTAACCATGACTATCCCTCCACCTCCGCAGTCATTGAAAAGCTGACCGAGCAGGTTTTCTATTCTCTGGAACCACAGATCAAGGATGCCGAAATCGTCCACTTCGTCACCCATTCCATGGGCGGGATCATTTTGCGTCAATATCTGGAAAACCACGAACTTCCAAACCTTGGAAGGGTGGTCATGCTAGCACCACCGAGCCGGGGTAGCGAAGTTCCAGATAAACTCGGGAACATCTTTCTCTATCAATGGATCAATGGGCCGGCCGGAAACCAGCTGGGCACCGGAACCAATAGCCTTGTTCACCAATTGAAGACCCCGGAATTTGAACTGGGCATCATTGCGGGCGATCGCACAATCAACCCGTTCCTCTCCATGTTGATTCCCGGCCCGGACGATGGCAAGGTATCCCTCGCCCGGGTGAAACCCAGGATCTACACCGACTACGTTCAATTGCACGTCACCCATCCCTGCATGGTGTGGAATGATGAAGTGATCGAACAAACCAAGCATTTCCTGAAACACGGAAGCTTCAACAAGGAGAAAGCAAATGATTAACATTGTCGCTGCATGGATCGGTTTTTCACTGGGTTGTATTTCCGGCGCAATACCCGGATTGTTTTTCCAGAATCAGGACTGGCTGGGTGGCTATACGTCATGGCCGCGCCGCCTGATCCGCCTAGCCCATATTTCCTTCTTCGGGATCGGATTCCTGAATCTAGGGATTGGGCTTACCAGCGGAATGCTCGGTGTGGAGTCCCCGGCGGCATCGATCCTAATGATCGTTGGTGCGATCGCCATGCCCGCGACCTGTTACGCGAGCGCCTTCAAGCCCGCATTCCGCCACCTGTTTTTCATCCCGGCAGGCTCTGTCCTACTCTCAATAATTTTATTCATTGAAAGGATGGTGTAACCGTGAAAATAGGACTCATAGCCATGAGCGGTATCCGCGCGTGCGATACCGAACTGCTTGAAATCGGACTGACACTTCCCGGATTCGTGGAGCGCAGCAAGCAAATCGCGTCACTTCCAAGCCTTGGACTGCTGACGCTGGCCGGCATGACGCCGAGGCATCACGACATCCACTACATCGAAATCCCAGACCTGTCCTGTATTGATGCTGTTACATCCAACACGACGGCCGTTGGTCTGGATGTAACACTCGACCTTGTCGCGATCTCCAGCTACAGTGCTCAGATCGACGAGGCCTACGAGCTGGCGATGCGCTACCGCGCCCAGGGAACCCCTGTCGTCATGGGCGGGCCGCATGTGACCATGCTTCCCCGCGAAGCACAAAAATATTGCACTTCCGTTGTGGTCGGCGAAGGTGAGCCGGTCTGGCTCCAGATATTGGAGGATGCCGAAAACGGCCAACTCAAGTTGATCTACGACGCACGCCATGAGAACTACGACATGGCTGACGCCCCGATGCCCGCCTTTGAGTTGCTGGATATCTCGAAGTACAACCGGCTGACTGTGCAGACCAGCCGGGGCTGCCCCCACAACTGCGAGTTTTGCGCAGGTTCCAGATTGATCTGCAACCGCTACAAGCAAAAGCCCGTTGAGAAGGTTTTGGCCGAGATCGACCGCATTTGCGAAATCTGGCCGCACCCGTTCATCGAGTTTGCGGACGACAACAGCTTTGTCAACAAGGCCTATTGGAAGGGGCTGTTGCCGGAACTGAAGAAACGTAGAATCAAATGGTTCACTGAAACCGACTTGTCCGTGGCCGAGGATCCCGAGCTGTTGCAAATGATGCGCGAGTCCGGCTGCGCCCAGGTATTGATCGGTCTCGAAAGCCCGACGGAAGAGCCCCTTCACGGTTTGGAGCAATACAGTAACTGGAAACAGGATTGCTTTGCGCAATACAAAGAGGCCATCCAAACCATCCAGTCGCACGGCGTTACCGTCAATGGTTGCTTCATCACTGGACTTGACGGCCAAACCGTCGATGTGTTTGACCAGATCTACGACTTTGTGCGCGACACCGAGCTGTACGAGGTGCAGATCACGATCCTCACCCCGTTTCCCGGAACGGCGCTGTACGAGCGGCTTAAAAAGGCCAACCGGTTGATCGAACCCACCAACTGGAAAAAATGCACTCTGTTCGATGTCAATTTCCGGCCGCAAGACATGACCGGAGAAGAGCTCCGCGAGGGATTCCACGGTCTTGCCATGAAGCTCTATTCCGACGAGTTCACCCAATGGAGGCGCGACACCTTCAAGCACAACCTCCGCCAATCCTCCAAAGATTGGAAAAATGAATGGTTGTGCGCATAGTAGCGCCGAGGGGCCCTTTGTCGACACCTACTCGGTGATGGCCAACTGGGGTGCCAACCATGGCGCGTTCAGCTATGGCCATATTGGCGCCGACCTGATCTCGCTGGCGTCCATGCTGCGTATCCCGGTATTCATGCACAACATGGATGAAGCCGACCTGTTCCGTCCGGCGGTCTGGAGTTCGTTTAGAACCGACAACCGCGAAGGCGCGGACTTCCGTGCTTGCGAAACCTACGGCCCGGTCTACGGGCAGGTTGCGTGCTACCGTCTGCGCCGCTGCTTGCCGCGGCGGCGTGGCTGACCGGTTTTGAGGTCGGGCTGGATGCGGGGTTTTCTTGAGCGATGGCGCGGTTGGGCAATTTGGTCGGCGAGGACAAAATCGACAAAGCCGCGGGCGGTGTCCACCTTGGCGAGCGCAACTTCCACTGCGTCACCAATCGTGTAGCGCACTTTCCCTCCGCGCGTTTTTGCTTGCGTCATTTCCTCGTTGGCCTCTAGCCAGTCGGAGGTAATGGAGGCAAAGGTAACCATACCGCGCTGGAGCGAGTCGGGTAGCTCGACAATCAGCCCCTTGCCCTTGATGGAGACAACGTAGCCCTTGAATACCGTCGTTGGCGAGGTGTTCAAGATGTCGCCGTAGTAGTCCATCCGCTTCTTTTCAATGCTCTGTTTTTCAAGGGCATCGGCCTTCCGTTCGGTATCGTTGCAGTGCAGGGCGACGAGGTCGATCTGGTCATTGGAAACAGGAAGTTGCTTGCCCTGTTCAACGGCCTTGAGCAGGCGATGGACGAGCAGGTCGGGATAGCGGCGGATGGGGGAGGTAAAGTGGGTATAGTCGTTGAACGCAAGGCCGAAGTGGCCAATCTGGGTGGATGAATATTCCGCACGCTTGAAGTTGCGCAGGATCGCGAGGTTGGCGGTGTATTCCACCGCAGTTCCGACCGCCAGCTTCACGGCCTCGTTGATCTCCTGCCTGGAGTGGGGTAGCTTCGGAATGCCCAATGCCTGCAGCTCCATGCCCATCGAGATCCATTGTTCCTCATCAGGCTCTTCATGGACACGGTAGATCGAGGGCTTTTCGGAAGCGATCAGGATTTCGGCGACAGCACGGTTGGCCAGCAGCATGCAATCCTCGATCAAGCGGTAGGCCTCCTTCGACTCCGAGCGCGGCATCATTTTTTCGATCTTTCCGCGATCATTGAGCTTGAGCTCGATTTCGGGCGTATTGATTTCCACCGAGCCGTCGGCTACGCGCAACGCACGGATTTTCTGCACGAGCGGCCATAGGTTTTCCAGCCGTTGGGCCACGTTCTTAGGGATGCCATGGTCGGATTGGCCGTCGATGAATTGCTGCACCTGCGTGTAGGTGAGCCGTGCCTTGGAGTGGATCACAGAGGGAAAGGTTTTCTGGCCGAGCACCTTGCCGGCGGAATCAATATGCAGCTCGACGGAGTGGGTAAGGTGGTCGTTCTCGGGATTGAGGCTGCAAACCTTGGTGGTCAACTCGCGCGGGAGCATCATCACGGCGCGGTCGACGAGATAGATGCTGTTGCCGCGCTTGAAGGCCTCCTTGTCGATGAGCGAGCCAGGCTGGACATAGGTGGAAACATCGGCGATGTGCACACCGAGCAGCCAGCCGCCGTCAGGGTGGGGTTCGAGCGACACGGCATCGTCGTAGTCTTTTGCTGTTTCGGGATCGATGGTAAAGGTAACGGCCTCGCGCCGGTCGCGCCGTCCCTCCATGCG
>DAOUQA010000007.1 GCA_030625905.1 Kiritimatiellales bacterium
GTCGGCGCCGTGCAGGAGCAGGACCGGGATTTCAACGGATGGAATCTTGGAGCGAACATCCGAATCCCGCAGGTATTCCAATCCCCGAACCAATGAATCCAGCGACTCTGTCACACTTGCGCAAGTGTGACATATGTTCGGGTGGTGGATCTTCTTGAAAAACTCATCCAGCACGGCATCGGGGTTGCGCTTGAGCTGACGGATCATGCGGCGCAGGATTTTTTCGGATGTACCGCAAGGGTAGCCTTCGTCTGTGCAGAATTTGGCGGTGGATGAAACCAGCACCAGTTTTCTGCAATCCTCCGGCAAGAGCTCCATCGCCAGCATCCCGCCCATCGAGCCGGTAATGATATAGTTGACCGAGGGGATTGACCGCTCGTTGAGGACCTGTGCGCCCGTTAGAATCTGGACGTCGTAATTCGCGGCAAGCGCATCCGCCAGCGGTTGCACGGCCTCTTTCCCGTGCGCCCAGCCGGTTATCAATACTAGGGAGGGTTTCATTTCTTCTGATAGGGTTTCGTGCGGAGACATCCTTGTTCTCGTCCGTGCGGCGGCAATCCATCATTTATAACTTGCGTTGCCTTGCGGGTAATCTATACATTTCGCGTTCTTCCGCAAGGAGAGATGGTCGAGCGGTTTATGGCTCCGGTCTTGAAAACCGGTGAGGCGCAAGCCTCCGGGGGTTCGAATCCCTCTCTCTCCGCCACCTTCCCTTTTTCTCTAGGAAATATGTAAAAACCTAGAGAAAAAGGCCTTTTTCTACAAATTTATGCTACAAAATCTGGAGCAATCATGGGTATAACATTCACCATGAAAAACGTAATCCAGCGTGGCGATATCTGCTACTTCCGGATAGGAGGAGTTCCTAAAGAGTGTCGGGAATCGGTTTCTTCCTACGCGCCGTGCCCTAGTCGTCCTATTTTTCTTCCGGGAGCTTGCGGTAGAGGGTGGCTAGGCTGATGTCGAGTTCCTGAGCGGCCTTTACCTTGTCGCCGCCCATGGTGTTGATGACGTTCTTAAGGTATTCCTTTTCCTTGGCGCGCAGGAACGCCTTGAGCGATTTCCCTTTTCCGAATTCGCCGGTAAGCGCGGCGCTTTGAGCCCCGGGGTTTTCCTCGTAGGAGACGATCAGTTTGGTGGGAAGGGTTTCCTTGGTGATCTTGCCGTCCTTCATGAAGGTCAGGCAGTGCTGGATCACGTTCTGCAATTCGCGGACGTTTCCGGGCCACGTGTAGTTTTGCAGGATGGAGAGCACGGCGTTATCCATTACGGGAAACTCGCTACCGTCCATTTCCAGCGAAATAAAATGCTGTGCAAGCGGGAGAACATCCTCCGGGCGCTGTTTCAGGGGGGGGATGTCGATGGTAATCACACTTAGGCGGTAGAAAAGGTCTTCGCGGAAAGAGCCGTTCTTTACCAAGGTTTCCAGATCCTGGTTCGAAGCGGCGATGATGCGCACGTCTACCTCGAACTCCTCGGTTCCGCCCACTTTCCTGATCTTTTTGTTCTGGATGGCACGCAGCAACTTGGATTGCAGTTGGTGGGGGATGGAGTTGATCTCGTCGAGAAAGAGGGAGCCGCCCCTGGCGGCTTCGAACAGCCCTTCCTTGTTGACGGTGGCGCCAGTGAAGGCCCCCTTGACATGACCGAAAAGCTCGGACTCGATCAGGGTTTCCGGCAAAGCAGCGCAGTTGACCGGCAGGAACGGGGCTTCGGAACGGGCGCTGAAGCTGTGAAGCGCTTCGGCAACCAGTTCCTTGCCGGTTCCGCTATCGCCGGTGACCATGATAGTGGTTTTTGTGGGGGCGACACGCTTGACCATTTCACAAACATTCACCATGCCTTCGCTTTCGGCGACAATGTTGCCGAAATATTTTTTGGATTCGATGTGCGCGTCTCCGCTGATTTGCTCGGAAAGCGATCGCTGGTAGTCGAGTGCACGCTTTACCGTTTCAAGCAGTTCATCGATCTTGAAGGGCTTGGGAATATAATCGAAGGCACCCTCCTTCATGGCCTCGACCGCAGTGGAGACGGTGGCGTAGGCGGTAAGCATGATGACCCCGACGGAGGGGCGCATCTGGCGCGTATTTCTGAGCAGTTGCATGCCGTCGACCGGTTCCATTTTAATGTCGGAGATCAACAGGTCGAATTGTTCGGATTTAAGCAGTTTTTCCGCTACCCCGCCATGTTCGGCAAGCTGCACTTCGTATCCCTTGGAAAGCAGTATTTTATTCAACAAGCTTAGAATTGTCGGATCGTCGTCCGCTATCAGAATTTTGGCCATGTTCGAACCCTTTTGCTATGGTGTTTAGATGGCCTATATAACTCTGATTTTCGACAGTGTAGTCAAGCTTAATGATAGAGAGAAGGTCGGCGGGGGAAAACTCGGCAAAGTCGACGAAGTTTTGGATGACGGCATCCATTTCTTCGGAGGCAGCCATTATATGGTCGAACAATTCCACGCGGTCCTTTTTTCGCGGACTATTAGGAAGCCAGTCTGCGGCGGTTGTTTTTTCTTCGTAGTGCTTCAGGAGCTGAATCGACGCGGAAATGGTGGTGAGCGGCGTGCGGATATCATGTGCCATTTCACCTGCGATCCGGGTGGCGGCAGTGATTCGCCCCACCTGGGCAAGTTGCCGTTCAAGTTCCAAGGGATGGGAAAGGTCGGAAACAATGAGCAGCGTGGCTTCAATGGTTTCTTCATTTCCTTCAATGCCGGGTATTGCGGTGGCTGGAAGCGCGACATCTGCGCTACGGTACGACACGGGCAGGGGCGAGACCTCCGTTCGTTGCAGATAGGTCGATTGGCCGTAGTGTTCTGGAATGGGGCACGACCCCGAAACACATAGTTCCGGGAATGTCCGGGACGATAGTTTTTCCGCAGTTGTGCGCAATAGTTTGCAGGCGGTCGGGTTGGCAACAAGGATTTGCCCCTGCCGATCCAGTAAAAAGATGCCGGCACCTAGGTTTTCCAGCAGTGCCTGCGCGGTATTCCGGACATCCCGGTCGTGCTGGTTGAAATAGCTGCAACGCTTTGAAACAAAGATACTGGCCGCGCCGAACAGGGCAAAGGTGAACACGCGCAGGAAAATCGTCGAATACATGGCTTGCGCCCCGGCCTCTTTTCCCTCCGGAATATATTCCACCAGCATGTGCTGCGAGAGCATGGCTGTCATCAAGACATAGATAAGAATGCCCAACGCCGTGATTTTGACGGCCTGCAAAGGGGTGGCCACAATACCGGCTGAGAGGATTACCAGCGGGTAGAGCAGGGTGAGGTCACTATTGATCCCGCCGGTAAAATAAATCAGTCCTGTCACCAGCACCAAGTCCGCCAAGAACTGCAGCGGGGCAAGCTGGGTTGAACGCAGCTTGTTGCGCAGCCACAGGGAATAGGGGATGGTGATGATGAAGGCGACACCCATGAGGGCATGGAAGGCGGCATCGTTATGGGGGATTATCAGCGAAAGCAGGACAATCAACCAAAGAATGCTAAGCCGTGCCAGCAGAATCGCCGTCAATTCCGGCCACGAAATGGTATGGTTGGGATTGTCCATCACACCTCCTTTCCCTACATCACGATTTCACTCATCTTGAAGATCGGAAGGAACATGGCGATCACGATCGTTCCAATGATCAGGCCAACAAAAACCATCAACAATGGCTCGATCAACGAGGTGATGCCGGCCAGCATGGTTTCCACTTCATCGTCGTAGAACTGAGCCACCTTATCCATCATCTCTTCCACCTGGCCGGTTTTTTCGCCGGCGGAAAGCATGTGGACAAGCATGCGTGGATAGTATTTGTTGGACTCCAGTGCCCGGGAGAGGGGTTCGCCTTGCTCAATAATTTCCCGTGCCTTCAGGAGGGAGTCCCCGATCACGCGATTGCCTGTAGCCAATCCGACGATTTCGAGGGATTCGATGATTTTAACCCCGCTATGCATCAACTGGGAAAAGGTTGAAGCAAAACGGCTCACGGCAATCTTGGTGGCCAGTGCTCCCAGCCCGGGAACCTTCAGTTTTAGTTCGTCAATAACGTACTGTCCCTTGTCGGTTCTGTAGTAGCACTTGAAGGCATAGATGCTTCCTGCAACAAGGAGTATTGCGATATACCAATACGAGGTCAACAAGGCGCTGAAGTCGAGCAGGGATTGCGTGAGTCCCGGCAATTCCGCCCCGAAGTCGGCAAACATGTCGACGAATACCGGCAGGATGAACATGATCAAGGCGGTTGCAAGGAGCAAGGCAACGCAGATTACGACAGTGGGATACATCATGGCCGTCTTCACTTTTGCGCGCAGCCTGTTGCTGTCCTCCAGGAACGAGGCCACGCGACCGCAGGTGTCGGGCAGGATTCCGCCGATTTCGCCTGCCCGCATCATGTTTATGTAGAGATCGTCGAAGATGCTCGGATAGTAGGCCAACGCCTCGGAATACATGGCACCGCCTTCCACACGTGTGCGGATACCGATAATGACCGGCTTGAAGCTCTTGCTGTCCGTCTGCTCCTCCATGGCACACAGTGTTTGCACCAACGGCATGCCGGCCGAAAGCATGGCCGATACTTGCCGTGTGAATAATGAAAGTTCCTTGAGTCGGATTTTGCGGGCACCCTGTACAATGGGAAGGCCACCCTTTGCCTTGATTTTTTCTTTTACCATAATCGGTCCTAGTGTTCGCTGGTTACGCGCATGATTTCCTCAATTGTGGTAAGGCCGTTGCGTACACGGTCCAACCCTGCTTCGCGCAGGGTTCGCATTCCGTTTTGGATTGCAATCTTGGAAATCGCATCGGCTTCCTGGGTGTTCAGAATGGTTTTGCGGAGAACCTCGTCCACCAGCAGAATTTCCATGATTCCGCCCCGGCCCTTGTAGCCAAGATTGTTGCATTTTGGACAACCTGCCGTTTGGTAGAATTGGGTATCGGCCAGTTGATCGGGGTCGATGCGGTTCTTCTTCAGGATCTCCACCGGAATATCGATTTCCTTCTTGCAGACCGGGCAAAGCTTGCGGAAGAGGCGCTGCGCTTGGGTGAGCAGCAGCGAGGAGGCGAGCATGAAGGGTTCGATGCCCATATCAATCAGGCGGGCAATGGCACCGGCCGCATCGTTGGTGTGCAATGTACTCAAAACCATATGTCCTGTCAGTGCGGCCTCGACGGCGATTGTTGCGGTTTCGCCATCCCGGATCTCCCCGACCATAACCACGTCCGGATCCTGGCGAAGAATCGAACGGAGCGCAGCGGCGAAAGTCAGTCCCACAACAGGGTTGATCTGCACCTGATTGATACCATCGAGCTGGTATTCCACCGGGTTCTCGGTGGTGATGATGTTGGTGCTGACCTCGTTCATTTCCTGAAGGCACGAGTAGAGCGTGGTGGTCTTGCCACTACCCGTCGGGCCTGTTACCAGAACCATGCCGTAGGGTTGGGCGAGGGCATAGGAAAAATTATCCAGGGAAAGCTGGTCGAGGCCTAGTGCGCCCAGATTGGGTGCGAGGGCGGTCTTGTCGAGGATGCGCATTACGACCTTTTCGCCATGCACCGTTGGTAGCATGCTCATCCGTATGTCCACTTCCTTTCCGAGAGCCTTGATCTTGAAGCGGCCGTCCTGTGGGATACGCCGTTCCGCAATATCGAGATCCGACATGATTTTCAGGCGCGAGATTATCGCGTTTTGCAAATTTTTAGGGGGGCTTGGAATTTCATAGAGCACGCCGTCGATACGGTTGCGCAAACGCAATGTTTTTTCCATCGGCTCGATGTGGATATCACTGGCGTGCTTGCGCAATGCTTCGATGAGGATTGAGTTCACAATGCGGATCACGGGGGCTTCGCCGGCATTTTCAACCATCTCGTCCAGACTGGCATCTCCGATGGTATCTTGGCCAACCTCGACCTCGCCCTCTTCGGCCATGTCCTTGAGAATATCCTCCAAGGCCTGGGCCGAGTCACTCGATAGCGCTTCGATGATATCCCCGATTTCCTTTTCCAGCGCGATAACCGGAACGATCTCCATATCGGTGCTCGAGGTGATTGCATCGCGGGCAACAATGTCAAATGGATCGGCCATGGCCAGCGTCAACCGGGATCCAAGTTTGTAAATGGGTAGGGCCTTGAATTCCTTCCATTTTTCCTTGGCCATCAACTCGATAAGGGAGGGATCAGGGGTGAAGTTGGCAAGGGACATGGGGTGGAGATCCAAATATTTGGCCGTGGCCAATGCCATATCAGTGTCGGAAATAATACCCTGTTTGATCAACAGATCTTCGATCGGAACGTGGGATTGTTCCGATTCGTTCTCCACCTCTTTATAGACATCCGCCTCAATCGGGCGGATCTGCCTCAGGCAATCCATAAGGTTTTTACTGCTCGTACTCATATCGGGTTTCTTGCTCCATGCAAAATTCTGAAGCGTTAGAAGCATTGTTCGTGCCGACTTGAAAAAGGGGTATTCACTGGATTTGAAAGGGGAAATAATGGAGGGAAAAGGATCTGGCCTGTATTCTGCTTAAACGTATGTTGATTTGAAGGAGAAAAGAGAGATGGCAGAAGAAGACAAACAGGTGATTGACGAGGATCTGACGGACAGCATTGCGATGCTGGAGCAGATTCTTGAAGTGATGCCGCAGGATCTCATGGCTTTGAGGGCCCTCTATAATGCCTATAGTCAACGCGGTTGCAGCGAACAGGCCTTCGAATATCTGGGCATGCTCGCCAACGTAGCCTGTAGTGGCAACGATTCCGAAACGGCGGAATTCATTGCGAAGCAACTGCCCGGTTTTGAAGAGGAGTTTCCGTCCGAGGTCGCAGTGCAACTTACGCGTCTCCAGGCCGTGGTTGGTTCTGTCGATGGGCAGTCCGCCGTGGTGTCTGAGGAAAAGCCTGCGTCAACGACAACCGATGCCGAAATCGGCGAGGAACTGGCACTGGCATGGAAGCTCTACGAAGAAAACCAGCTCTCGCAGGAGGAATATTCAAGCGTGTTGCACGACCTGACGGAGGTTTCCTCCAAGGAGGTGGATGTTCCCGTAAGTGTCCTGCATGTGCTTAACGACCGTAGTTTTAGCAAGATGAACCGCATCATGAACCATATGTCTTCACGCTCGGGGGTTCCTTGTGTTTCACTGCTCAACTTTGAATTGTCCGAGCAGATGACCGAGGTTCTTCCATTGGAGGTTGCCGTACGCGATGGTGCCCTGCCATTCGATTTCTTTGGCAACGACCTGCTCGTTGCTGTACTCAATCCATTTAACAACATACTGATCGATAAGGTGGAGAAGGCTAGCGGGCACCGTTGCCACACCTATCTTGTGTCAGCCGAGGAGTACGATATTGCGCTTGGCAAGTTGCGCGGAATGGCTGCATAGGGGGGATCAACGGGTAATTTCGACAACAATCGTTTTTCTTTCGCCCTCGTATTCCAGCAGTACGCCGTAGTCGAGGATTTTCACCAGTCTTGCGCCATTGACCGTGCTACCCACGATAATATCCTTGCCGTTGATGATGGCAAAACCGGCTTCGCCGCTGGACGGGGTTCCAAACCCGGTAAGTTTTAGTTTCGGCCAGCGAACCGTTCCGCCTCCTCCGCGGGAAAAGAACTTCCTGAAAATCGAATCCCCCGACGTGGAATCCATCGCCGCCGGAGGCGCGTTTTCTGGCGACGCCTGTTTTCTGGCGGTCTGTGCCTTGGCGGAAAGTTCCTTCCCTTTCTCCATGAGTTTGGCGAAATCGAAAGTGAACTCCTTGTCCGTACCCTCCTTGCCATCCATGGCATAGTGCATGAGCATTGCACTCGACAGGATCAACCCAGAAATCAACAACAGCATCGAAACGACCATCACCCCCGGCGAAGGCGATGATGCTGGTGTGATGTTGTCGTTTTCGGGAGCCGGGGGGGGGGTGTTCGTTTCAGTCACAGGAAAATCCTCTATCAGCCAATCACAACTTGGAAACTATAAATGTACACTCTCGATAATAGGGCGGTTTTTGGCAAGCGGTAAATCAGGACATAATCATGGTACAGATACTGCTTAGAAGATAGCGCGCTACATCGCAGTAGACGAAGACCGAGGCCATATTCCGTTAACCGTCCGGATGAAAACCGATATGTATGATATTAAAAAAGCGATAAAAGGTGGCCGATTGCAAAAAATGGCCGCCAGTCTGCTAGGGGTTGATTTCTCGACGACGTCCACCAAGGTGGTTCGGCTTAAGAGGATCAAGGAGGAATTGGTCTTGATGGGCATCGATCTGCTGCCTGCCGTCGATTTCGGGACAGAGGCTTGCCGAATCGAGCTCCCGCGCAATATAACCGCGAACTACGCCTGTCTCGCATATACCGGAAAATCCTCCGTGGTGCGAATGGTCAACGCTTTGCTGTCGGATGAACAGACGGAATTGCCGGAACGCAAGCTGCGGGAACTGCTCAATGTCGGAGACGACTATCGTGTGTCGGCCACGCTTGCGAAGAAAGGGCAGGGTCGGCACGACTCCAGCTTCTTGGCTGCCGCGATTCCGGAGGACGACCTGCATTTCCTGCTGAGCATGTTTCCCTCCGGCCCGCCTGCCCCTGCTTCGGTCGAGGTGGCAGGCCTCTCGTTTATCCCGGCATTTCTCAATGCTCGCGGGAAGGAGTGCCGGGGCGAAGCCGTATGTCTAATCGAGACGGGAGAGTCGGCCAGTTATTTTGTGTTTATCAACGAAGGTGTACCGGCACTGGTCGGCAAGTTTAATTTTGGCGGGAGTACCTTGCGCGAAAAGGTGGTTCAGGATCTCGGCGTGGACGATGAACTGGCCGGTACGATCCTGACCGATTCGTCCATCAATATTTCCACCTCGATGAATGATGTCATGACACCCTTCCTCAAGCAGCTCTCTATCTCCAAGGACTTTATCGAACGCCACCAGGGTTGCCAGATTTCAAAGGTGTATGTGTCGGGTGGAACGAGCTTGCTGCCGCACTGGCCATCGGTCGTAGAGCAAAGGTTGCATGCGGAAGTGCTGCCTTGGAGTCCGTTTGAAAACATCCAATACGACCATCCAGATATCGTGCCGGAGCACCTTGCCAGCCAGGCCACCCGTTTTGCGGCGGCGGTTGGTGCCGCGATAGGAGGGTTTGGGGAATCATGAACTATCCAAGAGTTAATCTGCTGAAGAAGAGTGAGCAACGCTACCAGGGTGTCGTGAGCCGACGGTTCATGTTGGTAGGTATGGTCGTCACGCCCATATTGTTCATTGCGGTTCTTAGCGGCGTGAAGTTGATCCAATATGGCGGTGTGAAGGCAGATATTAGAGCCAGCCGGGAAATATGGAGCACGATGGAACCAAGACTTGCTGTTGCCCGCGAGCAGCAACGCGGTTTGAAAACCAATCGGCAGGCGATCAGTTTGATCAATGGCTGGCTGGATTCACAGGTTTCGATGGAAGGGTTGCTGTTGGATATCCAAAAATCCATTCCTGAAAATGTCCAGCTCACGCGAATATCGATTCGTAGCGAAGTTAAAGCATCGGTTTATCATGATGTGGACGAGCTGGGGTTGGACTACCGCTTGGCTCTGCAAGGGATATCGCAGGGCGCGCAGGCCGAATATGCGGTAATCAACCTTCGCAGGGATCTGCTTGGCAGAGAGCACCTGTCGGCCATATTCGATGCGGTCAAGCTGACCTCGATGCGGAAGCGCGCTGGGAAAAGCGGGGAAAACATGCGCGAGTTTAGTCTCGAGGGACTGGGCGAGGAAGGCGGAGGGGAAAAATGAGCTTCTCTGATTTAAAAAAAGAACAGAAGCAATATCTGATACTGGGTGTGATTGCCGTTGTCGCCGTCGTCGTTCTGATTGTATTCGGGATCAAGGTGAGCCTGTCGTCCATTTCGGAAGCCAGATTGGAGCTCGGGGATCTGGTCGGAAAGATCGATACGGCGGAGAAATCCTTATCGAAAACCCATCGGGAGGAGGCGGAATTCCGATCGACCATTGCGGAATTGACGACCCATCTGGAAAATATTCCCCCCGAGCGGAATTATTATTCATGGGCAACGGAAACCATTTACGCCGAGGCACAAAAAGCCGATTTCGAAATCGATGCCATTAACGAAAGAGGCATAACCACGCCGGACAGTGTTTCCATGGAACAGGACAAAGTGAAACTGGAATCGTATTCATTGCGCATCACTGCGCATGGAAGATACGAGAATGTTAAGCGCTTTCTCAAGGGAATTGCGAGCAACCATCCGTTGGTACGTGTAACCGGGATCGAAATCAATACGGGTTCAGAACCCGATGTCCATAACGTACAGTTGTTCATCGAATGGCCCTTCAACCTGGGCTATATCGCCGAGGCATGGAAAAGCATCACTCCGGAGCGGCCGAAACCCGAGGATCAGACGGCCTTGGTTCAGGCGTCGTCCGAGCCGACAAAGGCTCCGGGGGCCGAACCGCCCGACCTGAAGAAAGAACCCGTTCCGCCGCCCCCTCGGTTGCCGTCGGATTCCACGCCCGTCCAGACAGCGCCAACGCTTTCTGAGCCGATTGAATCTGATATTCCTGTTGCAGGCGAGAGACCTGGCGAAATTGAAAACAATGGAAAAAACGAAAACCAACTTGAGGTATTGCTCAGGCAATAGTTCGCAAGCAACACGTTGCTGAATGTTCCTCAATGGAGAAAACCATGGAAAATCCCAATATTAAACAAGCTCCGGTCAAGAAGATAGGGGCAGCATTATTGCTCGTGTTCCTTGCTGGACCAGGGGCGTTGGCAGGCGTCGATTCCGAAACGATCCAGCTAGGTGGCACAGATGATGCTAAAGTCGGCGTGGTTGCCGTGCAACGCGACCCATTCTGGCCCATCGGGTACACGCCGAAATGGATTGTCGAGAAGAAAGCGGAAGGACAAGTCAAAGGGGTTGAAACGAAAGAAAGCATCGATTGGAACAAAGCAATGGGTCAGATCACAATACAAGGGGTCAGCAGTCGGGCAGGGAACGAGTTCTTTGCGGTAATCAACGGGCAGGTCAAAAGCACGGGCGAAACGGTGTCCGTGCAGGTTGGCGATGTGAACTACACGTGGGCGATTGAAGGCATATCGCCGCCCAGTTCTGTGAAGCTGCGTCGTATATCTGCCCAATAACGAGGTGATTTTACATAATGAAAAGGAAGGTAATGGATATGAAAACAAATAAATCAATCAACGTTTTGGGAGCCTTGATAACCGCATGTTTTGTGGTATCGCCATCCATTGCGCAGGAAAAGATTGCCGATGGCGATCTCTTGAAGATGCTTGAAAACGCCAATTCAGGATCGTTCGAAACACCGGAAGCCGCCGTCGAGCAGAACAATCCGGTTGAGGGCACGGCTGAATCGGTCAAGGAAGCCGGGGAACAGGCCGAAGAAGCCAATGCGGTCATGGAAGACACGGCCGAGGATGAAGCTGTGCCCGTCGAAGTGGTCGAAGACGCTATTGAAGAAGCCACCGAAACTCTTCCCTCCGAAACCGTTGAGGCCCTTCCTGCCGAAACCGCTGGAATCGTTCTCGCTGAAGTTGCCGATACTCCTGTAGAGGAAGAAATGATTGATGACCTCGGCATGGTATCCTATGACGAGGAATCCGCATCCAGTGCTGATGAGTTGATCTCGGTGCGTTTAAATAGAGTGGGTTTGGAAGAAGCCATCAACCTCTTTGCCCAGCTTTCCGGCGCAAATATCATTGTGCCTGAATTGGCTGAGGCTGCGAAGATTTCCGTCAACCTCAAGGATGTCGAGTGGCGCCCAGCGCTACAATCGATCCTCGATTCCTACAACTACGAGCTTTACCAAAAGGTGTCCGGTTCGAACGTATTCAGCGTTCGCCGCCGTCCTGTCGGTGCGCCCGAGCCCCAGATTGTCGAAACATTCACACTCCGCTATGCCACGGTTCCAAACGCCGCCGCGCTAGTGCGCGAACTGCTTCCGGAAGATGCCAAGATTTCCGAATTCGCCTCCCGTAATATGCTCGTTGTGAAGAGTACCGAATCCAGTCTCGGCGAAGTCCGCTCCGTACTTTCCAGCATCGACACCGTTCGCCAGCAGGTCTTTATCGAGTCCAAGTTCATGGAGCTTAGCGACGGCGCGCAGCAGGATATCGGCCTCGATTGGAAACAGCTTGGATTGGACGAGCAAGGCGAGGGGGGAATTGTAACCAAGGTTGGCGCAAGCCAGCAAACCTATGCCGATGGCCGGCAGGTTTCGTCGTTGGGGCCTGCCGATATCGTACCGAATTTCTCTGAACACATATTCACGAGTGTCCTGAATGTCGACCAGTTTAGCCTGGTGTTGAATGCCCTTGACTCGGCACGAGGGGTCAACGTGGTCTCCAACCCGAAGATTATCGTGGCCAACGAGGAAAAGGCCAATATTTCGATTATTCGCAAGGAGCCAAACCTCAAGCAGGAACGCCAGCAGATGGGCGGTAATGCGGAAATTGATAACACCACCTTTACGCTCGATTCCGATATGCCGTTCTTCGAATACGGCATCATGCTGGACGTGACTCCGTCCATCAATACGTCGAGCAATATTACCGTCAGAATCAAGCCCTCGCTTACCCGCAAGTTTGGTGACAAACAAGCCGGGGAGAATACCTATCCGATCATCGACGAAAAGACCGTCGAGACGGTCTTCAACTTAGCCAGCGGGCAGACTGCGGCGATCGGTGGACTGACCGAAATAACGGACAGCGAGAAAGAACGCAAGGTTCCTGTCCTTGGAAGCATTCCCTTCCTCGGAAGGCTCTTTTCCTGGAAGCAAAGCATTAGCGATCAAACCGAAACCATCATCTTCGTTACGGTTGGTCTTGCCAATACGCAAGATATTGCTCTTGAAACCGGCCTGCCGGAGGATTCCGAACTGGCCCGTCGCCGACTCATCAGGGATCGCACTAAAAAGGCGATGCGTGAACAAAGCAGGGAATACTACCAGGCTGAAGAGGACGACAAGCTTGACGATGGGATCAATGCACTTGATGAACAGGAGACCAAGCGTCTGAAACAGCGCTCCTGAATGGATGGAAAACGAGCAGGAGAAAGCCGTGAAGAACGAGAGCACCTCCAGCTAACCACTCCCTTATAAGCACATCCAGATATTGGAAAAAGGAATCCTCCCGCCTTTTCCAATATCTGGAACCTTTTAAAAAACGGGCTTCGCGCCCGTTTTTTTTTAGCCCCCGCCGGGTTCATGGCGAGCAATCCTTGCTTGCTCCCGCCAAGGAGAATGGCTGGAGATGGTATGGATAATGCTAAGCTCGTGGAGTGTTTTGTTTTCACGTACTAATATAAGGGATATTTCCATGAATATTTTGATGAAGGGGCTTGTTTTGGGTTTAATGCTGGCTGGCGCGGTTTCGGTTGCAGCGGGATACTCGAACCCGATCGAGGGCGGAAGTTCCGAAACGGTTTCAAACAACTGGGACGCCGGATTCCAACTGGCCGTGGGGCAGGGCACTGCAAGCAACACGCTCTCCATCACAAACGGTGGCACGGTTTTCGACGGTGTCGGTATTATCGGTGAGCTAACGGGTTCCGATGGAAACAGCGTTGTTGTGAGCGGCAGCGGGTCGTCTTGGAGCAATGTCTCGGATCTAGCCATCGGGAACGGTGGCTCATCCAACTCCTTGACTATCGAAGACGGCGGTCTGGTCTATAATGCGAACGGGGTGGTCGGCGTCGAAGAAGGCTCCGCCAACAACACGGTCGTTGTGCGCGGCACCGATTCGGTGTGGGAAAATTCGGACACCCTGATGGTGGGTCGCAAGGGCGACAACAACAGCCTGCAAATTCTAGAGGGTGCAACCGTCAACAGCAGCTTCGGAGCCATTGGTTTTGAAAACCCGGCGAGCGGGAATGCGGTAGAGGTCGGCGGTGTCGGATCGACGTGGAACAATAGCGGGGAGCTGTTGATCGGTTCATCCCAGAACAGCGGGAACAGCCTGACTATCCAGAACGGTGGCAAGGTGGTCGTCGGCGGGCAGCTGGATATTTATTGGGACAACGACCTCTATCTCAATGATGGTGGATGGCTCCGGATCGACGGCCATGCGGATTTGGACTACAGCGACACCTTTCATTATAACGCAGGGTCGACCTTGGAAGTTACGGGGTCGGTATGGTTCGACGGTCATGTACGCGACCGGAACACCCTGATTTTCCAAGGCGAAAATGCAACCTGGCTGGCTTCTTCTAGTTCAACCCTGAATGTCGGGGGGACGGGTAGCGACAGCACGGTCATTATTTCAAACAAGGCCACTATAGCCACGCGAAACACGGTGATCGATAATAACGGAAACCTGATACTTGTTGCTGGTGCAGGCAGCCAATTTGATGTTCTGACCAACCTATATATCGGTGTTAATGGTTCCGACAACGAACTGCGTGTGATAGAAGGTGCGACGGCATCGGCTACAACGGGCTATGTCGGATATGCCTCCTCCGCGGACAACAACCGCATTGTGATTGAGGGCGAGGGGTCGTCTTTCGAGAACAGCGACGCGATATTCCTTGGTTTTGATGGCGGTGAAAGCAACCGGATCGAAGTGCTGGATGGTGGCAATGCCTCCCTCGGAACCACATACATCGGGTATACCAATGCACAATATAGTTCCGTTCTTGTCGATGGATCGAGCTCTACCCTTTCGGCAACGGAGCTACACCTCGGCGAAGCCTCCCAATTCAATGCTTTTATTGTGACGAACGGTGCCCAGGCCTCAAGCGGGACAACAACCATCGGAACGGGAACCAATGGGGACAACAACAGTGCGACCGTTTCCGGTGATGGATCGTTCTGGGATGCGGGCATCCTGGCGATCGGGGATTCCGAGGCGACGAATTCCAACAATTCATTGACGATTGAAAATGGCGGAAAGGTAGTGGCAAGCGAGTTTGTGATTTCGACAAACGGCACGGGCAACGTTCTAAACCTCGATCAAGGGGGTTGGCTTACAGTTGCTTCCGATATGGATGCTGGACAGGCCGGGTTTAACTGGGCCTCGTGGTCTACGCTTGAGGTGCAGGGGATTCTGACCAATATGAACGGTGTGCATGACGGGATCAATACGCTGATTCTAAGCAACGGCGGAATCTGGAGCAATGATGTCGATGTTGTTGTCGGTAATGGCAATTCCTCCAACCAGTTGAAGCTTGTGGATGGCGGAATCATCATCGATTCGGTTGGAACTATTGGCCAACTTTCGGGTTCTGACTTCAATATGGCGGAGGTCAACGGATCGGGGTCTATCTGGAGCAATTATTCGGATTTCATCGTCGGGGAATATGGCTCCGACAATACCATGGTTATTACCAATGGAGGAACGGTTTCTAGTTCGGATTCAATTATTGGCGCCGGGGTTGGTGCTGATCGAAACTCGATCATCGTTCATGGTGCAGGATCGCAGTTATACAATCGCTTTGGGAGAGTTGTGGTGGGTTACAATGGTTCCAGTAACACGTTGTCGGCTCTGGATGGGGCCTTTGTTACCAGCGGCGGCGGTATTGTCGGCTTGGATTCCGCTCATAACAGTGTATTGCTGGACGGCTCCGGATCGAGGTGGAATATGGCTTCGTCGCTAAGGGTGGGCATGTTTGGATCGAGCAACGAATTCACGGTTTCAAACGGCGGCGTTGCGTCCGTTGCAGGAAACACATATATCGGCGACCAGGCCGGAGCCGAAGGCAACGCATTGGTCGTGGAGGGCACAGACTCCCGTTTCTACAACACCATCAACATACACGTCGGTCATCAGGGTTCCGGCAATGAGCTGATGATCCTTGATGGTGCCCGGGTCTACGACGATATCGGTTTGCTTGGAACGGACAATGGAGCGGATCGAAACAGTGCCTTGATCGATGGCACTAATTCCCTTTGGTACAACCAGCATACCTTCTTTGTGGGAAATTCCGGCTCTTCGAACGTTGTTACCGTTCAAAACGGGGCGGTACTTGTTGATACCACGGGCTACATCGGCTACCACGCCAATGCAGTTGGCAACCAGATGGTTGTAGACCATGCCACATGGGCAAACAGCGATAGCCTGTTTGTCGGATTTAACGGGTCAGGCAACAGTCTTGTGATCACCAACGGCGCGGAAGTGTCCAGTGGAGAGTCGCGCATTGGTGCGGAAGGGTTTGCGAACGACAACCAGGTTCTGGTGACAGGAAGCGGGTCGGTTTGGAATATCGGCAAGTCGCTGTGGGTCGGAAATGATAGTGGCACCAACAATGCGCTGACGGTTGAAAATGGTGGAAGGATTGTGGTGGATGAAAACATCAGCGTGGGTTCAAGCTGCTGGTTGAACGTCAATGACGGCGGCACCTTGACGGTTTATGGAAACACGATCTTCAGCGATGGATTCAATGTGGGATCCGGTGGAACATTCGAGGCTTTCGGGGGTATCAGTGGGCTTGGCGGAACGCTCGGGAGCGGGCAAACCATTCGCCTTTCCGGTTCCAATGCAACGTGGAGCCCGGATGAATCCATCCTCCTTGAATCCGGTGCACTGCTGGATATAGGGGCTGGCGCAGTGGTTTCGACCTCCTCCAACTACACGCAGCAGGCCGGTGCCACCCTGCGGTTCGGCATGGCAACCAATAGTGCCGGCGCGCCGCTTTCCGGAAGCTTGAATGTCGGTCAGGTTGCCGACCTTGCCGATGGGGCAAACTTTGTTCTTGCAAGCGATATCGGGGATCTCAGTTTCGATAAGACCTATACCAACACCTTGGTGTCGGCGGGGACGCTGGTGGTCGGCGGAGAAACCAATGCAACAACGGCCGATCTGCTCAACTATCTTAATTCGGACGGAACATTGGTCGGGGTCTCCTTTTTTACAGAGAACCAGGACGTTCTAGCCATTGTCAACCGCATCGGGCTGAGTGGCGGACTCAATCCGGACAACGACGACCTTCGGGCGGTGCTCGACGAAATCGACGACCGCGCCTCCGCCGGCGATCCGTTGGCGAACACGCAGCTGGGAATCATCAACTCGCTCTCGGAGCAACAAGCGCTCGACGAGCTTTCGCACTTCTACACCCGTGGAATTCCAACCTACCAGCATATGGATGGCGTGCTTCAAGGACTCAAGCAGATAGAGAAACGAACCAGTGAAATGCTGATGGAAACGGGCCGCTACGTGAAGCCATCTGGCGCATATGGCCCGGCGGCCGCTGAAAGCCAGTGGCATGGCTGGGTCAGTGCATACGGCAACCAGGGCACCCGCAACGCGGCAAGCGGCCTGTCCGGTTACGATGTCAGCACCTACGGAACGATATTGGGTGTCGATAAATCATTCAACAACATGGTCGTGGGGCTATCCGGAGGTACGGCGGGATCAACCATTGATCAGGATGATGGCGACACGAGCGATGCCACCACTGCCTACGGGGCATTCTATGCGACGGCTCGGTTGAATGATATCGATGTGGATATGGTCGGAAGCTACGGCAACAGCTCGGTTGAGAGCGAATCCGGAACCGTTTTCGGCTCCGAGGCGGAGATGGATGCGTCCACCATGGTGTTCTACATCGGCGCAAGCGAAGAGGCGATTTCCGGCCCGGTCACTATCGCGCCGCTGTTGGCTTTCCAGATGGCCAACTACAACCAGGATAGCTATGACGAGGTGTCGACAAATGCCATCGGACGTGCGGTGGATAGCTATGACCATTGGAGCTACAAGTCGATTCTCGGCGCCACCATCGGTTCCGTGAAAACGATGAAAAGCTTTGATTTCATCACGCGCGTAAAAATGGGCTGGCAGCATGAGTTCAATGCCGATAGCGAGGTTCTGAACTATACCTTGATCGATGGAACCGACCCGCACTACTTCACGATCCAGGCTCCCGCCAAGGATACCTTTGATCTAGGAGTGAGCATTGGGGCGCTCTTTGGCGAGAACTTCGAGGTCAGCCTCGGCCTTGATGGTCGCTATTCAAAGGAGTTCACGGCGATAAGCTACAACGGTAAAATCCAGTATTCCTTCTAGCCCTCAATGCGCATTTTCCCAAGGCCGTGAAGCGGATTCTGCTTCCCGGCTTTTTTGTGGGAGGGGGGAGCTTGACCCGGCGTGGAATCTAGTGCAAGGATGCCGCCCTCCTATCAAAACCGAACATAACCCGAGGACGGTATGTAATGAGCGATTGGATCGGCCATGAATGCGGTATTGCCGCAGTGCGTTTACTGAAACCCCTCAGCTACTATGTCGAGAAATACGGCACGCCGATGTATGCCGTGAACAAGTTTTCCGTTTTGATGGAAAAACAGCACAACCGCGGGCAAGACGGCGCTGGAGCCGCCGCAATCAAGCTCGACATGCCTCCCGGCGAGCCCTACATTTTCCGTACCCGCTCCGCCGATAAAAACCCGATCATGCAGGTGCGCAACCGCATGATGCAGGCCTTTGCCGAGGCTCGCGAGGCGCATCCGGATGAGTACCGGGACGCCGAATGGGTCAAGCGCAACGTCCCTTTTGCCGGCGAGCTGCTCCTCGGCCATCTTCGCTACGGCACCTACGGCGCTTCCGGCGAATCGTTCTGCCATCCCTTTCTCCGCCAAAACAACTGGATGACCCGCAACCTCGTGCTGGCCGGAAACTTCAACCTCACCAACAACGATGAATTGTTCGATATGCTCGTCGAACTCGGTCAGCATCCGAGCAACAAGGCCGATACCGTCATGGTGCTTGAGAAGATCGGCCACTTCCTCGACGAGGCCAACGATTTCCTCTTCCGCAGATACCGCAAGGGGGGGCTGACCCGTGCCGAGATTACCGAACGCATCATCACCGAACTCGACATCTACCGCATCCTCAAGAAGGCTACCCGCTCGTTTGATGGCGGCTACGTGATGGCCGGGATGATCGGCCATGGCGACCTGTTTGTTTTGCGCGATCCCGCTGGAATCCGCCCGGCGTTCTACTATCAGGACGATGAGATCGTTGCGATCGCTTCCGAACGCCCGCAACTCCAGAGCGCACTCAATGTCCCGATCGAGTCCGTTAAGGAGGTCAAGCCCGGTCACGCACTGGTGGTCAAGCGCTCCGGGGAGGTATTGCACGAACAGGTAAACGAGCCTGCGGAAATCACGCAATGCTCCTTCGAGCGCATCTATTTCTCTCGTGGAACCGATCGGGACATCTACCAGGAACGCAAGGATCTCGGCCAATCACTGGTGCGTCCGGTGCTCGATGCCATCGACTACGACCTCGAAAATACGGTTTTTTCCTATATTCCCAATACGGCCGAAACGGCCTTTCTGGGATTGGTTGAAGGGGTGAAGAATGTCGTGGGCGAGCGCATGAAATTCCATTTGCTGCAGGAAAAGAATCTTACCGCCGCGCGCATTGACGAACTGCTCTCGTTCCAGCCGCGCGTCGAAAAGATCATGACGAAGGATGCCAAGCTGAGAACCTTCATTGCGGCCGACACCGAGCGCGAGGATCTCGTGGCGCAGGTCTACGATACTACCTACGGCGTTATCAAGCCCACCGACACGCTGGTGGTGCTCGATGACTCTATCGTGCGCGGAACCACCCTGCGCACCAGTATCCTGCGGATACTCGACCGCCTTGGCATGAAAAGGGTTGTGGTTGTTTCATCCGCCCCGCAAATCCGCTATCCCGACTGCTATGGCATCGACATGTCGAAAATGAAGGACTTCATTGCCTTTGAGGCCGCCGTGGCGCTTGTCCGCGAAACCGGGCGCGAGGCTGTGCTCGACCAAATCTACAAAGCCTGCAAGGCCGACGAAAAGAAACCGCGCGCCGAAGCCAAAAACCAGGTGCAACGGCTTTTCGATCCCTTTACCGTCGAACAGATATCAGACAAGATTGCCGAGATTCTTACCCCGGCCGGTATGAAGGCCGAGGTGCAGATCATCTACCAAAGCATCGCAGGCCTTCGCGAGGCTTGCCCAAACCACACGGGCGACTGGTACTTTACTGGAAACTACCCGACTCCCGGTGGCCACCGCGTCGTCAATCGCTCCTTCATCAACTTCATGGAAAAGAGCGATGCACGGGCGTATTAGGTAGGAACGGTTCGCCGAAGCGTCCGCGGCGCGCTCGGCGAGAGAACGCCCTACCGCAGCTTTAGCTGCGCCAGGCACTTCTTGAAATCACCGGGCAGGGGGGCAGTGGTGCGGATGGTCTCCTTGGTCTTGGGGTGGGGGAAGATTAGGCGGTAGGCATGCAGCGCCTGGCGCGGTTGCGCGAGCGAGAGTTCGTTACCGGTTCCCGCATATTTCTTGTCGCCCATCACCGGATGGCGTTTGTCGGCAAGGTGTCGGCGGATCTGGTGGGTGCGGCCGGTTTCGATGCGCAGTTCCAAATAGCTCGCGTGCTTGTTCGAGCAGAGTGTCTTGACCCGTGTCGTCGACATGTAGCCTTCGATGTCGGTGCGGATTTCGTTCCACTTTCTGGGGAACTGCCCGATGGTAACCGCGCGGTAGATCTTCATGATGTTGCGCCCCTTGAACATGGGGATCATGGCATTCTTGGCCTCGGTGTTCTTGGCAAAGATTACGCAGCCGGAGGTTTCCTTGTCGAGGCGGTGCACGGCGCAGATGCCCTTGTTTTTTTCCTGCTTCTGTAGCATGGCCTCGACGCTGGCATCCGATGCGTTGGTTAGCAGGAAAGCGGGTTTGTTGGCGATCATGTATTCGCTGTCCTGCCACAGGATAGGGATTCTTTTCGGAATCGTCGGCGCGCGCTCTTCGCTGAGAATCTCGATCCGGTCATCCTCCTTCACGGCATGGTTTTTCATCCAAATGCGCCTGCCGTTCACCAGCACCTGCTTGGCATCCAGCGCGGCCTGCGCCTTCTTTTTCGAGATGCCCAGTTCAGTGGCGATCACTTCGAAGAGCCGTAGTCCCTCCTGCTTGTATTTTACGGTGAAAAATTGCTTGGTCATAAGGATTCCTTGTTTGAGCGGGGCATCATGTTTCCAACGGTTGGAAAATACAAGCCGGATGCCTCGGCTACTTTTCGCCCTAGGTGTTAGGGGCTAGGTCGTATCGCCCGCATCTTGCGGGCTCGTTTGCAGGGACACGGGAAGGTAGGGCAAGCGTCTCGCTTGTTGGGGTGGATCGAGCGAGACGCTCAATCTACTTTCCCTTTATTTTGGTGGCGGCCCTTATTTTATCATTAACACTCTCCACTTTGTTGCGAGTGAACTACATAGTAAGCAATCCTTTGTAGTTTTGTCGTAGCGAAGCGGAGACGGGGTGTGTAGCTGCGATCCATGATCGCGGAGTTTGGCAACACAGACCTTGCGTACGCAGGCGGGGTCTCCCCGCGAGGGGCTCACGCGCCCGGCTCCCTCCCTACAGGCGGAAGGGCAACCCGGGAAAGGTACCAAGTCTGGACATTAGATATTTATCGCGACAGATCGCCAAATTC
>DAOUQA010000233.1 GCA_030625905.1 Kiritimatiellales bacterium
TCGGCAGGGCGCGCAGAGGTTTTCCAAACACCGAAAACTCGGAGTTGGTTAGAAATCCGCCGTTGGCCTCGTAGCCGATCACGCCCTTGCATCCGGCGAAGGTGGCCTCGATCATTGAAGCGACCACAAAAGGCGAGCCGATCTTCGTGCGGCGTACATCGGGGAACCATCCGCATTTTTCCAGCGCCGTGTTGCAACTGACCGGCGTGCTGGCGGAGTCCGCACCGAGGTACTTGGCCGCCAGAATGCAGGCGACGTCGCCGCGCAACCAAACGCCGTTTTCATCGCTGATCAACGGACGGTCGCTATCGCCATCAGTGGAAAGAATTGTATCGAACCCGTTTTCTTCCGACCACTCGCGCGCTAGGCTCACATCCTCTTCGCGGATGGCTTCAGTATCGACCGGAATAAAGGTGTCGGAAAAACCGAGCGGCGTGACGTCCGCGCCCAGCCCAGAAAAGATTTCGATCAGCATATCGCGGCCAACCGCGGAGTGCTGGTAGATGCCAATCTTCTTCCCGGCAAGGCAGTTGGCGGGGAAGGTGCGCAGATAGCGGTTCACATAGTCGATGCGTGCGTCGATATTTTCCTCCGGCAACCCGAACCCTTCTTCGCCGAAAATGGATTCGTCGACTTCGACCCCCTGCTCGCGGATCTGCTCTTCGTCATATTTCAGGATTTCGCCGGAGCACTTGTTGAATTTGATGCCGTTGCGGTCGGCCGGAATGTGGCTACCCGTCACCATGATGGACGGGCAGGCATTTCCGATGCCATAGAGTGCCACCGCAGGAGAGGGAATTCTGTTTTAGTAGCGCACCAGCACTACCATATCTTTAACAGTGATGGCTTCTTCTATGTTTTCCTCCAGTGAAAACACGAGGGTGTTCATACCCTGCACGATAATTTCAGGCTTAACCGGGTAGGCCAGCCAGTGTTTAGCCTGGGCAGGCGCGGCCAGTACTTCCCCGTTCAAGGTGACCGAAAGAGAGCCCGGGGCCTTTACCTGTGGACAACGCAGTTTCAGGGTTACGGTTGTATTTTCTGCCGGGATGTCCAGACGTAGTGAGGCTGTAGCAGGTTCACCGGGCTTGACCGTACGCGGATTTTCCGGGGAGAGATGTTCCCGGTTCATATAGTCCTGTCCGGCCTTGTTCCAATAGTTGAGTTCCTTGATCCCCCGTGAACCGGTGGTATAATCTTTATCCATTTTTTGAAGCGCTTCCAGATCGCCTAATTCTGACCAGAGTGGGTGGGGCGCGGCAAAGAAATTAAACATGTAAACGCCGTCCGCACCGGAATTCCATACATCCATCGCGCGTCCCCGGTAGGCATTATTGGTAGCGCGGATTTGTTTGGCTTCTACATCGCGGATACGGGATTCACTGAGGCAGGGGTAGACCGGTACGCCATACTTATGCCCCAGCGCCACGCTTTCTTCCCAAGGATTCAATCGAAAATAGCCACTGACCACCATCAGATCCACCAGATCTTCTTTCAGCCAGCGTTCAATATCCAGCCCCATCGCGGTACAGTATTCCACCGAATCCGGAACCCGCACCGTGATGAGAATCGGTTTTCCCCGTTTCGCGCCTTCTTCTTCCGCCATGGCGCGGATACGCCGAAGCAGGCTGGTCATCATGTCCAGTTCTGCCTGGCTGGCCTTGCCGTCGAAGGCATAGCTCTTGAAATAAACCGGATGCCGGAAGAAATCGAGCTCAACGCCATCGACATCGTAATTCTGGCAGACCTCCTCAAAAAACTTGAAGGCCAGATCGCGGATCTCCGGAACCGCATAATCCACGGACGACCAGGTGCCATTGGGGGGAACGTTTTTCTTGGATCCTATCAGGTATTCTGGATGTTCCTTTTTGATCGGCGGGAAGAGGTGGGGGGAATACCAGGCACCCCAGGCGTCATGAACGTCATTCATCCGCATCGACCAAAAGAGCTCAATATCATTCTCGCTACAAAAATCCGCCACAATGGTGAGCGGGTCCAAACCCTTGTCGAACAAGGCCTGCGCTTTATTCTTCGAAAAGCCCGATCCGGGGCCTTTTCCCGGCTCTTCGGCGGTGGTGACAAAGGGAACACCAACCTTGGTGTTGTGGGTGAAATAGCTGAATCCAGAACTCCAGGTGCAATAGACGATGGTATCGACCTGCGTTCCCACCACGCCAATCGTACGCTTTTTCAGTAGTGCTTCCGGGGTCGCCTCCGCCATGTAATAGACCACCTCATTGCCGTCGTTATCAAAAATGATCCTGCGGGGGCGCTGCGCGGCCTCTTTACGCAAGGCCTTGATCGCTTCCTGGCTCAGTGCTTTTTCGGGAAGATCCGCAGCGATTACGTTTAGCCCTATGAGCATTGCCGTTAGCATCAATAGAATTGATAGGAAATCGCTTTTCGGGCGATCGAGGCACCCGCCCCGAAAGGGCGTTTCAAAGATCGGTTTCATCTGGAAGGTGTAATGAAAATCGGGGCTTTTGTCAAGGTTACGCGCCTGCCTGTCCGGGGTATGCCCCGGACAGGCAGGTTTGGCGGCAAACATGGTAAATCTGGCCTATTTAGAACAAACCTCCCCTTCCGCGAATCTCATGCGTCCGCGCAAATGTCGTAGTCCATGACCGCATCCATGCTGTAGTCGAGAAAAGGATCGCCGGGAAAGAGCTCAACAATCCTTTCAACGTCGGGCGGTGCGCGGGCGGGATTGAGGATCGATTCGGCCAACAGCGCACCGAAGAGCTGCACCTTCTTCTGGTGGCAGGAGGGACAAAACCAGCGACCCTTGCAAGAAAAGGCAAGCAAGTGATCGATCTTGCAGTGGTCGCAGCGAATACGGGCAAAGCCATGTTCGAGATCGCCGCAGTCAAGAAACTTGTTCACCACCTCCGGGATGATTGATCGTAGGTTCATCCCTCACCATTTCATGCATATGGAATGCCCTTGAATACGCTTGGAAGAGGGTCACTTGGCTAACATTTCCTTTAGGTAGCTGTAGTGCCATGATTTTGTTCCGTCAGGTTTGACCAACCAAAAGCCTCTCATGTCACTGTTACACGTTATTGGCGGCGAGGAATTGGTGTTTAAAATTTCATTGTCATA
>DAOUQA010000076.1 GCA_030625905.1 Kiritimatiellales bacterium
TCGAGGAATACGCCGCCATCAACGAAACCGTCGATGCCGCCAAAGGACGTCCCGGCGGCCATGGCAACGCCAATATGGTCAATGCCGTGTTGCGCCGTGCCCAGCGCGAGGCCGACCAGATCGCCAGTGAACTCAAGCGGCAGCCCGACGATATCCGCCTCTCGCATCCCGACTTCCTGCTCGAGCGTTGGCGTCGCCAGTTTGGCGAAATCGAGGCGCGCACGCTTGCCGAATGGAATAACCAGCCGCCCCAAACCATCCTGCGTGTCGAGCAGGTCGTGATTTCGCCGACCGACTTCCTTGCCAAATTTTCCGAAGCCGGTATTGAGCTGGAGTTGCATCCGTTCAGCGACCGCGAAAAATTCTACATCCTGCCGCGCGGCCTCGCCGTGCGCAGGCTACCGGGCTATGACGAAGGCTGGTTTACCGTCCAGGATCCCGCCACCTCCGTCCCCATCGACCTGCTCCGCCCGTTCTCCGGCGAATCCGTGCTCGACGCCTGCGCCGCGCCCGGCGGAAAGACCGCCATGATCGCTTCCCGCATGAAGGGCGAGGGCGAACTCGTCGCCATGGATCTGCACGATGACCGCATTGCCGTGCTCAAGGAAAACATGGGCCGCCTTGGTCTCGATTGGGTTGAGGTTGTGCAGGGCGATGCCCGCAAACCGGAAACCGTGCTTGGCGGCCGCATCTTTGATGCCATCCTGCTCGACGTCCCTTGCCTCAATACCGGCGTTCTGCGCCGTCGGATCGATGCCCGCTGGCGCGTCAACACCAACCGTCTCAAAGCGATTACCGAAATCCAATACGACCTGCTCTCCGCCTGTGCGGAACTACTCAAGGAAAACGGACGGATCGTCTACAGCACCTGCAGCCTCGAACCCGAGGAAAACGAAGACCTTGTCGCCCGCTGGGTTCGTGAGCATCCCGGTTTCAGCAAAACCAAGGCCAAAAAAACCTTCCCGCCCAAAACCGGCACCGACGGGGCCTTTGCAGCTGTTATCCGAAAGGATTAGTTGGGACGGTTGAGATGAACTGGCACGGAATTGTGCCTTGCTTCATCTATTCAATTTCGCCCACCTTTTCACGTACCTCTCCATTGCCTTGTTCGAAATTATTTCCCGGGGGTGAACAACAAGGATACTCCAAGAATCATATTAATTCCAGGAATCAGGAACAACCAAGCAAGCTTGAGATTCCAACCAATATCACGCATTCTCGGTATGATGGAGATCCAAAATGATGCGATCATAAATATAACACTTAAAAGCAAACAGATAAGCAACACTAGAAGATTATTGGATTTTTCCATAATCAACTCAACCGGTACGAAAATCAAAGTTAACACAGCGTTGCGGGCAAAATATTCTCCACGTCCGATCCAATATGGAAAGATAAAGCCCAACAATCCAACTCTGACCTTTTTCCCATAATCCCTTTGCCGTGGCATTATTTCTTCCCTTTCGAACAGTTGATAAGGCAGAAACAGCATCTGCCTTTGAAATGGTGGCAAGAATACATGGACAAGGATTGCTGGAAAAGAAAGATGTCGCGAAAAAGTGGGGATTGAACCACTGGCGACCCGGCATTTTCTTTGTCCTGTGGATGTAGCGCGTGCCTCCCGAAGGGGGCGCGCCCTCTGCGAGCAGAGAGGCACGCACACCTTTGTGCGAAACGCCGCCAAAAGATTCAGGTTCACCCTGATCGGCTCGCAGAGCCGACACTACAACAGCGCATCGGTGTAGCGTCGGCTCTATGAGCCGAGCGGGGTCAACGCCCCCACCTACAGCAACGTCGTGCGGTGGAGGACGGTGTATTCCGCGCCACGGGGCTTGAGCTGGCTTTGGATCAGTTGCACCGCGTTGATGCGGTTTTGGCCCAGCGGCTCGTTCTTGTACTTTTCCAGTTTGGCCAGCAGGGAGTCGGTGTGGTTCGGCGCCTTGACCCGCCCGAGGGTGAGGTGGGGCGAGAACGGCTTGTCGTCGAATCCAATTTGCGTAGCTTGGAGCGCACCGATGGTTTTGCGATACAGTTCCATCAACGGGGGACAATCAACAATGCCCGCCCAGATTACGCGCGGTCGGTTTGGCCGGCCGAAATATCCCGTGCCCTCGGCTTCCAGTTCGAATGGCCCAAGCCCATGGATGTTTTCATCAAGCGCGGTTTTCAGTGGCGGGAGCTTCTGAATCGGAATGTCACCGAGAAAGGCGAGGGTGAGGTGGATATTCTGCGGCTTTACCCAACGGACATTCGCATGGGACATTTTTAGCTTTCGCTGAAGCTCGTCCAGCTTCCCACGAATTCCATCGCCAATATCGACCGCAATGAATGCCCGGATCGTTTCCATGCAGCAACTCCTTTTTTAGGGGACTCGAACTTCCCATTGTACCGCTTCACCCGAAGGGAAAGCGGTGCCGTGTGAGCGGAATCTGTTCGAACGGAGAACGCTTGAACCACTCCGCGTTGCTTCGTTATTTCCCTCCGGGAAATTATCAATCGCAAGGCTCATGGCCTCCCGCTGGTCGGGGAAGCGTTGCTACACCAAAGCGACCTCGCTTGCTTTGAACAACCGGGACGGTTGTTCTACTTTCAGCCGGCAACGATTCGTGAATGACCTAGGCCTGCGCCACCTCAATGGTGTTGCCGGCGAATTCGACGGTTTGGCCGGGGCGGATCTTGCAGCGCTTGCGGGTTTCGAGCTGGCCATCGACGGTGACGAGTCCCTGCGCGACGACTTCCTTGCCCTCCCCGCCGGACATGACGAGGTTCGCGGCCTTGAGCAGCTTGCACAGTTCGATGTATTCGCCTTTGATAGGAAAGTTCATGCTCTTAAACCGCCACAGATAAACACGGAGAAACACAGATTAAATCATAACGTTCAAATTCAGTGTTCATCCGTGTTGTTCCGTGGCTTACATTTCTGCGGCCTTCTTTAGTTTCCGGACGAGTTCCAGATTCTTGAAAGGGGTGCGGCGGCGGTTGTAGAGGGCTTCCATCTTTTCTTCGAGGGTATTCCAGTCATCGGAAGTCGGCGGGGTGTCGTAGTCCCAGAATTCCTCGTCGGAGCGCTTGGTTTGCCACTTCATTCTGCCTTTGCCGAGAAAGGTGATGCGGATTTTGCGCTTTACGCCGCCTTCGAGTTTTTCGACCCATTCGATATCTGCTTTCACGCGGGGTCTCCAGGGCGAGGGTATTATTTCGGGTAGAACCAGCGTCCGGCTGTGCCGGCAATGATGCAGATGCCGGCGATAATGATCCCGATGAGCGGGAACAGCATCCGCCGTTGGTTGAGCGCAACATCATACTGCGCCTGTTCCTTGAGGAGGAAATAAAGTGCGGCGGAAACCGCCAATGAAATGATCGCCACCCACCAGAGCAGAGTCTTCGGATTAATTGGATTTTTCTTACCCTTCATAGGAAGGAGGATTTATGTACGAACGCCTTTGGATTATCAAGGATAAACTCTTTTGATATATTTCGTCTTCAGCCATCCCTTCTTGCCGTCATACTCGATTTCAATCCATCCCTTGGTATCGGTTCCGTGTTGGCTAACCAGTGCGGCGACTGGAACCTTGTAGTGGGCGGTGGCTCCTTCGATGGGGCCAAACAGGGCGGTGGCACCGGATTGGACTACCACCCATTCAGGATGGGTTCTGAGTTGCTGCCAATGCCACCAGCCGCCAGCTGTCAGCAGGATGAACAGGGCGGGTAGCAGGCTTAGCTTGGCCAAGGTGCGTTTGGCTGGACGAACCAGCATGCCGAGGATCAGCAGCAGGATAAAGACGATGTAGCCCCCGGTAGCCGCCACGATCCATCCGGTTTGCGATAGAACATTAAGGAGCCGTTCAAGGAAGGAGGGGGTGGGTTCCGCCGCACCGGCGGCGTTGAGTGCAAAGTGCAGGTTGGCGCGGATATCGGGATCGCGTGGGGCTTTGTACCACGCCTTGCGGTAGTGCAAAACGGCCTCGGGCAGGTTGCCGTTCTTAAAATGGGCGTTGGCGAGGTTGTAGTGTAGCTCGACGTTGTCAACCCCGTTGCTGGTTAGCTGCCTGTAAAGGGAGGCGGCCTCGGCATAGCACCCTCCGTCGTAGGCGGCCTGAGCGGCAAGGAATAGACCTGATTTCTGGTTTTTGATATCCGATTGACGGGGTTGCGATATTTCTGTTCCGCCCTCTTCGAGTGCGGAAGAGGCAAGCACGGCAAGCAGGGTGGCCGCTATGATGGCGAGAACGGTTTTCATAGCTTCATCCTTTCGCATTTGCGCAACGTGGTGTTGAGCTGTTGGAGCAGGGCTTTCATCTCTTTCTTGGACCCTTCGCCAGAGCGCAGGCCATAGCGGCGATGCTCAATGGTGCCAAAGAGGGTTTCGAGTGCCTCGGTTTCCTTGGGTACGCGGGCCAAGACCGTCGGCAGGGTCACTTCGCCCGGTGCGAGGTTGAGGCGGTGGCCGAAGTAGTCGGCCAAGGCGTTCCACAGGGCTTCGTAGAAAGCGGTTTCGTCTTTCTTGCGCAGGGCTTGTTCGGCAAGCTGCACGTTGTGGCGTGCCGCCTTGGGGGCCTTTTGCCGGCGGGCCAGGGCGACATTGGAGGCCAGTCGGTTCCGGCGTGCCGTTATACCAGCAACAACGGCAAGCGACAGTGCCGGAAGGAGAAGCAAAACATGGAATAGGCGTGTTCGATGCCAAGGAATGCCACCGGCAGTCTTCCATTTTTTTGGAACGGACTTGAGGTAGACAATGTCACGGCCAAGGATTTCGGTTCCCTGCCTAATTGAACTCGGGACGGTGGCAATGATCTGCGCGGCTTGCTGCCTGGCTTCGACACGGATGGGGAAGGGCCCCTTGGTGATGGTGCGGAAGTCAGCGGTTTTTGTGTTGAAGTATGAAAAAGCAATGGAGGGAATATTCGTGACGGAATCCGATGAGGGGATGATCACCTGTTCGAAGATCACTTCGTTCGGGTTTTGCGAGGGCAGGGTGCGCGCCTCGTAGAGTTTTAGGTTGTGGTTCGCCTCGATGGTTGGGGGTGTGATCTGGTTGATGTTTCCTCGGCCGGAAATCCGCATTTTAACGGTAATGGGTTCGCCGACCTTCACCGTTGCAGGACCGATGCCCACTTTGAAGTCAAAAGCACCGACGCCGCCGGAAAAGCTATCCGGGCGCCGCTCGGTGGGCACGGGCTTCACCGCCACTTCGAGGGCATTGCAATCGAGCCCGATCGGGCGCGTTTCCTGCCGACCGAAAAAGTCGCCGAAGAAGGGGTCGTCAAAGCCATAGGAGCGGCGGTTTTGTCGGGGAATGATCACGTTCAGCTGCACTTCAGGGCGGAAGGTGAAGGTGCCCGCCGTGAGGGTTTTGGCGCTGGTGCGCAGGGTGTAGACGTTGAAGATGACGCCGCTCCGATCTTTCCTCACCTTGTCGGTTACCTCCCATTTCAGCTCGCCCTCCATGCCGCTTTCAGGTATTCCGCCACGCAGGCTAAAGTTGCCGTCAATCTGTATGCCGTCGCGGATATAGACCTTCAGGTCTAGGTTGAACGGTTCGTGCACATACGGTGCCTCGCGATCGGTGGTGATGCGCGAAAACATGATTTCGGAGATTTGCTGCGCCTCCTTGTCATCCTCCGGCTTGATGACCCGCAGCTGTGCCAAAACCTCTTTCTGCCCACCCTTGTATTTGCAGGTGACGGGGCCGATTGTGAAGTCACCGATCTTGGTGGGGGTGACAAGGTAGCTGTGGATAATCTTCGAGGTACGCTTCATGTTGATAATGCGCGTTTCGGAGCTTTGGCCTTGATACTGGACCCGCAATCCCTCGACCTCGGGAATGTCGATCGCATCGCCCTTGGTGTTGATAAACTCGATTTTCAGCACCGCACGGTCCAGCAGACTAATCAACTGCGGCTGAATGGACATCTGCACGTCGGCGGCGAATGCTGTAAGCACGCTGCCGAATATCGAACAGAGAACAAGGAATATCGAATAACGAAGTTTCCTTCTCCTCAGTCCAAGTTGCATTCCTTCGAAATTCATCATTCCTTATTCATTATTCAAAGATTGGTGATTATCGCTTTGTAAGCGAAATCACCAATCTTTGTCCACCTTCACCGGTGCGCCCATCACGGGATGCAGTTGCAATCGCTTGTTTTGCTCCTCCTGCCGCATGGCATCGAGCAGCTGCTTGGCTTCGTCCTCACTCATCTCTTCCGCACTCGGTGGTTCGGGCTGCTCCTGCTGTTGGTCTTCTTGTTGATCTTGCTGTTGTTCCTGCTGATCTTTTTGATCCTGTGGTTTATCTTGATCCTGACTCTGATCCTGGTTCTCGTTTTGTTGCTGCTCTTGTTGTTGGTCCAATAGCTCCTTGAGCCGCAACAGTTTTCCATCCTTCGGAAAAAGGGAAAGCCCTTTGGTCACAAGGTTGCTCGCGCTGGTTGCATCGCCATGGATGTAGTGGCTCGCAGCGGGATGGAAATAGGTTGCGTCGACATCAACTTCGTCGGCCGATACCGCCGCAACGGCAATGGTTCCGAGCAGAATGTGGACGAGACTGTTTGAAAACTTCAACATTCGGCGTTCCTTGTTCTGTATTCGATATTCATTCGTCTTCATTCCACAATGTTCAGGTTGGAAAGCTCCCGGATGATCTTCAGGACTTCCTGGTTCTTCTGGATGGTCTCTTCATACTGCTTTTTTAAGTCGGGTTTGATATCGAATGCATACTTTCGCTCATCCGTCTCGGTTGTCAACCGTTGCGCGGCCAGCATGTACTGGTAGTCCTCGATAAACTGAAGAGCACTCTCCAGATCGTTTTCGGTGTTTTCGACCGCCTGTTTCAGCATTTCCAGCCGCTCGGCGGCCTTCGGTAAATATTGCGCCGACTCGCCATGGTTTGGATCCACGTTTTCGAGAATATGTTCAAACTGCTTCCGAGCCTGTCGGTAGTTGGTTTGGGCCTCCTTGGCCTTGTATTCCTGTAGCAGCGCCTCCGCTTGGTCAAAATGCCATTTGCCAAGATTGTATTCCAGCTTCAGGCGCAGCAGCTGGGCGCGCTCGAAGTTTTGCTTGGCCTCCATGTCTTCGGGAGCCAGCAGGATCGACTTCTCGAACATGTCCATGGCCTGGAACGCCAGTTCAATGGCCAGGCCGATCTGCTCGGGGCCGGACAACGCCGTGGTGCGGGCGAGCAGGGCGTTGCCTCGGTTGAAGTAGGCCTTGGCCTGTAGCTCCAGATCGGTGGTGCGCAGGGCCTCGTTGTAGGTGTTTGCCGCAGCTTCATACTCGCCCATGCGATACTGCGCGTTGCCAAGGTTGTAGTTTCCAATAGCCGGAAATTCCAACGCGGTCTTTTCCAGATGCTCGACGGCGTTGGTGTAGTCGACCCGCCTGTACGCCTTCAACCCCTTCCGCATCGAAGACCGCGGCGTCTCCTCCGCATGAACCGTTGCCGCTACAAGAGAGAGGAACCACAGATACACACAGATGCACGCAGATTTTCTTTTCTTGAATCTGTGTCTATCTGCGTTCATCGGTGGTTCTCCCTCTTAACCGGTCGAATGGCCCCCTCGATGAGGAGCAGAAGCAGAGCCGCTCCCAAAAGCCACTGGAAGCGCTCGGTCCATGTTTTCGACATGCGCGACTCGCGCTCCTCGCGCTGCAGCTCGGCGATGCCTTGCCGGTAGACGCGCTCCAGCCCAAAGTCACCGGGGGCAGAACGGACGTAGAAGCCGCCGGTTTCGAAAGCGATCCGTTCAAGCATGCCTTCATTCAGCGAACTTTTCACCACGTTACCCGCCTTGTCCTTCACGAAGCCCTCAGAGGTTTGGATCAGCTCGCCCTCCTTCGTGCCGACGCCAATAGCGAATACGCGGATGCCCTCCTCTTTCAATGTCGGGAGTAGGGCGAGCGGATCGCCGGTATGCCCTTCGCCGTCGGAGATCAAAATGATCACCTTGTCGGCCTGCGTCTCTTCGGATTTCTCGAAACTCTCGATCGATGTTTCCAGCGCTTGGAAAAGATCCGTTCCTCCAAGGGGAACGATACCGGTATAAACATCGTCGAGCATCATCATGAAGGCGGCATAGTCGATGGTGGCTGGGCATTGCAGGAAGGCATTGCCCGAAAAGGCAACCAGCCCGATGCGGTCGCCGCGCAACTCTTTTAGCAGATCGCGGACACCCCATTTCGCCTGTTGCAAGCGGTTGGGCTTGATGTCCTGCGCCAGCATGCTCTTCGAGGTATCGAGCGCCACAATGATGCTCAGACCGCGTTGTTTCACCTCTTCCCATTTGAAGCCCCACTGCGGGCGGGCCAGTGCAACGATCGCAAGCGCAATGGCCAGCACGCGGACGAAATTCTTGAACCGCTTCCGTTTCGGTGAATGCCCGGGCAGCATGGTTGGCCACAGCCCTTGTTCCGCCATGCGGGCAAGCAACTTGGTGCGTCGCTTGAGCATCAGGCCGGTAGCAAGCAACAGCGGCAGCAAGGCCAGCAGCCACATCAGAAAATCTGGATTATGCCATTTCATATTGTTTGACGAGTGAGCCGTGAGGCGTGATCCTTTTCACGTTTCACGTTTACGGTAACCTTCCCAACCTCGTTAATCCCAAAATCTGTTCAATCATTAAAAGCAACGCTCCCAAAACAATCCAGCCCTTGGCCTTCTCTTCGAAACGGGTAAAGCGCTCAACCTCGATTTCCGTTTTTTCGAGCTGGTCGATTTTCTCATAGACGGCTTCGAGGGTTTTCAAATCACGCGCACGGTAGAATTCGGCATCGGTGGTTTTTGCGATCTTTTTCAGCGAGGTTTCGTCAACCTCCTGCCGTTGCATAAAGAAGCCGGTGCGTGCACCGCCTGCGCCGATGGTGTAGATCTTGATGCTCAGGGCTTCCGCCGCGCTGGCCGCATTTTCCGGCGAGAGCGTACCAGAGTTGTTTGCACCATCAGTCAGCAGGATGATGACCTTGCTCTTGGCCTCGCTCTCGCGCAGGCGGTTGACGGCCGAGGCAATGCCGTCGCCGATCGCGGTGCGGCTGCCGTCGAGCATGCCAGTGTGCAACCCCTGCATGCGTTGGATCAGCCAGCCGTGGTCGAGCGTGAGTGGGGCGACGGCGTAGGGCAGGGTGGCGAAGCCCACCATGCCGATCCGGTCGTTCGGCCGTTTTTCCAGAAAGCGTTCGATGACATCCTTCGAGGCCTCCAGGCGGCTTAATCGGCGGTTGTGTTTTTGGAAGTCCCTCGTCTCCATCGATTCAGAAAGGTCGACCAGGAGGATAATATCGACCGCCTCGGTGCGAACGCGGCTATCTTCCAATCCACGCTGCGGGCGGGCGAGAGCGACTACGAGGCAAACAAGCCCCAATGCATAAAGGATCGGCAGAGTCGGTTGGAGCCGGATACGCCAGCTTTTCGGCAAGCTTTCTAAAGCCGTACCGTTGCTGAACTGCATCGAGCGCTTGCGCAGCATGAAATGCCGTAGCCAGATCAGCAGCGGGATCAGCAGGAACAGCAGCAACAGGATGGGGTTTGCAAATCTCATTTTTTATCAGCCGCGAAAGAGCGCAAGGAACGCAAAAGAAAACAGGAGGGAAAGTGTTTTTGATATGGCAGATGAATTGCCGGATTTGGCCAGCACGAACTTCTGTATTTGGAATTTAAAGGAGCCAAAATTAATGAGTAGGCCGTGTTCGATGTCGGCAGAGCGCAGGTAACCAATAATCTGCGCTTTATGCTCTTCAGCAAATGCTTTGCAGGCTTTGAGTTCAATGATCAACATACCTTCGACGATCAAGTCGGCATAGTAGTCACCGATTTCTGTTCCATCTTCGTCGTAGACTTTCTCAAGATGTCCTGTCCCATGGTATTTGTGGATGGCATAGGCGGTTTCACGAACTTGATCACACAATTCCTTGATCCTTGTTTCCATTATCCATCCTCCCCTTTGAGTTCTTTGCGCTCTTTCGTGGCCAAATCCTCCGTCTGTTTCGTTTGTTCTACGAACTCTTTCGTGGTGTCGAAGGCGGATTCCATGGTGGTGCGGTCGGGGTGGCCCTTGGCGAATTTGACCATGTCGGCCTGGCGCATGAAGTCCTGCAGGATATTGCGCTGGTTGCCGTTTAGTTCGGACGACTTGCTCATTTCCTCGACAATCTCTTCGGTGGTTTCGTCGGGTGCATTAAGGCTGAAGCGTCCTTCAAGGTAGGTGCGCAGGATCACCGATAGCTCGGTGTAGAA